>CAJZGT010000014.1 GCA_916048145.1 uncultured Streptococcus sp. | reverse complement strand
TTGCAACACGAGTCACTTCTTCTTCAGCGACAACACGGTTGCTTGGTTTGTACTCATTTGTTGCCATTTCCAAGTTAGCCGCATAACTAGACTCACTTGAGTAGGCAATGGTATCTTCACCAGAAACCATCCATTTGAGCAATTCTGCCTTGATTTCTTCTTGCACTTCTGCAGGAATTTCATCAAATGAGGCAACTGACTTGTCCAAGACAACCCAGCGGTCAAGGTCTGTACGAGCAGGTGTAATGGCCATAAATTCTTGGCTGTCCTTACCACCCATGGCTCCACCGTCACCGATGATAGCCTTGAAGTCTAAACCACTACGAGTGAAAATACGCTCATAGGCAGCCTTGTATTCATCATAAGTTACATCTAAACTATCATAATTAGAGTGGAAGCTATAACCGTCTTTCATAATGAACTCACGTGTACGTAGAAGTCCATTACGTGGGCGTTTCTCATCACGATACTTAGGTTGAATTTGATAGAGATTGAGTGGTAATTGCTTGTAAGACTTAACAGAATCACGAACAATAGTTGTAAAAGTTTCTTCGTGAGTTGGGCCTAGGATAAAGTCTGATTTTTCGCGGTTTTTTAGTTTGTAAAGGTCTTCACCATAAGTTTCGTAACGACCTGATTCGCGCCACAATTCTGCACTAAGAAGGGCAGGAGCCAACATCTCAACAGCACCAATCTTGTCGAATTCTTGGCGCATGATGTTTTTAGCTTTTTCAATCACACGATTGGCAAGTGGTAGGTAAGAATACACACCTGCTGAGACTTGACGAACATAACCAGCGCGCAACATAAGAGCATGGCTGATAACTTGAGCATCACTTGGCATTTCGCGAAGCGTTGGGATAAGCATTTTACTTTGTTTCATAATATTCCTCGATTATCTAAAAAAGAGTCGCATAATGTCATTCCAGGTCACAGCAATCATCAAGACAACCATGATGACCACTCCGGCCAAGGTGACATAGGTTTCAATTTCTTGTTTCAATGGTTTGCGGCGAATGGCTTCTAGGATATTGAGCACAATCTTACCACCATCCAATGCTGGAATCGGAATAAGATTAAAAATCCCGATATTGATGGAAATCATTGCCAAGAAGTACAAGACATTCTCAATTCCATTTTTAGCGGCATCACTACTTGCCTTAAAGATGGCAACAGGTCCACCTAGCTTGTTCAAATCCGGTTGGAAAATCAGATTTTTCAGAGCTGATAGAATTCGGAGGGCCGAGTCAGCAGCAGTTGTAAAACCACCTACAAACATAGATAGAAAATCTGACTTAATCCCCGGTTGAACACCTAGAAGGTAACGGCCTTGACTTTCTTCTGGAGTAACAGTGACTTGTTTGTCACTCCCCTTTTCAGAAATAGTCACATCCAAGGTTGGGGCCGTCTTATCTTTGGTTTCTGATTCCACAGCCTGAATCAAACTTTCCCAGTTGCTAACCTCATGTGAGCCAATCTTGGTAATTTGTGCCGTTTCTGGTACTCCCACCTTAGCCAAGGCCCCTTGGGGCATGATATGGAACTGGTTGGTATCGACATCTCTGACACCACCCTGCATAAAGATTAAAATCCAGAAAACAACGACACCTAAGATAAAGTTGTTCATAGGGCCTGCAAAGTTGGTAATTAGTTTCCCCCAGATAGTCGCATTTTGATATTGAACATCTAAAGGTGCAATCCGAACCTCAGTACCATCTGATTCCACAACCGTTGCATCGTGATCTACTGCAAATGTTTTTTCTTCTTCCAGAACCAAGCCCCTAATAAAGAGCTTATCTTCAAAGTCAAACTGGGTCACCTGCATAGGGAGGGACGTTTGATCTAATTTTTTACCTGAAAGATTGATGCGTTTAACCTTACCATCCTCAGCAAGCGTCAAACTGACAGGAGTTCCTGTCTTGATTTCAGTTGTATCATCACCCCAACCGGCCATACGAACGTAGCCACCCAGAGGCAAGATTCGAATGGTATAGGCCGTTCCATCCTTGCCAATGTGAGCAAAGATTTTGGGTCCCATACCGATGGCAAATTCACGCACTAGAATCCCTGATTTCTTGGCAAAGTAGAAGTGCCCAAACTCGTGCACCACCACAATAATCCCGAAAACCAGAATAAAGGTTAAAATTCCGAGCATAGTATTTCCTCCGTCTTTTGATTAAAAGAGTCCAAATAAGTGCATAATTGGAAATACAAGCAACATACTATCGAAACGATCCAAAACACCACCATGTCCAGGAATAAATTTCCCAGAATCTTTGAAACCAAAGTGACGCTTGATCGAACTTTCTAGTAAATCACCAAATTGTCCAGCAATGCTAAAGAAAATAGCAAAGACTGACATCTTGTAAATTCCATACGGAAGAGCAACTGTACTGTCAAACATCATAAAGATGATGGTTACTAAAATCGCACCTAAAATACCACCTAAGGCACCCTCAAAGGTTTTATTTGGAGAAACTGTCGGAGCTAATTTTCGTTTACCATAGTTCATCCCAACAAGATAGGCACTACTGTCGGTCGCCCAGACGATACACAAGGCCAAGAGCGCCTTATCTAAACCTGCAACGCGGGCATCTAGTAAAGCATTAAATCCAAAGCCAACATAGAAACTCATAGCCAGAGGGAAAACAGCATCCTCAATCGTATAAGACTTGCTAAATACAGTCGTTCCTAACATGATTGAAATCAACACACTATATGCAACCACATTCCCATCAACTGGCAAAAAAGTCAGATAATTCTCCAAGGGAATGGTCAAGGCAAAGGTTGCAAAGAGGGTCAAGAGCCCCTCCATTGTCATGGTCTCTAAACCTCTCATCTTCAAAAGTTCATGCATGGCTAGCATGGCTATGATTCCAATTGCTATCTGAAGCAAGAGTCCACCAATCATTAAAATTGGTAGGAAAATAGCCAGGGCAATCCCTGCAAACAAGGTTCTTTTCTGTAAATCCTGTGTCATATTTCCTCCTAAACTCCTCCAAATCGGCGATGACGACGATTGTAGGCAAGAATGGCTTCCTGCAAGGCCGCCTCGTCAAAATCAGGCCACAAGGTGTCCGTAAAATAGAGCTCACTGTAGGCTCCCTGCCATGGAAGGAAATTGCTCAAACGTAATTCTCCACTAGTACGGATAATCAAGTCTGGGTCTCGTAAGTCCTTAGGCAAATGCTGGGTGAAGAGATAGTTGCCAATTAATTCCTCTGTGATGTCACCTGGGTTGATTTTGGCATCTAAAACATCCTGTGAAATCAACTTAAGAGCCTGTGTAATCTCAGCTCGTCCACCATAGTTGAGGGCAAAATTAAGAATCAAACCCGTGTTGTTCTTAGTCAATTCCCCAGCCTTGGTTAAAGCTTCAAAAGTTTGCTTAGGCAGGCGGTCTGTCTCCCCAATCATTTGAATCTTAACATTATTCGCATGCAATTCCGGAACATAATTGTCATAAAACTCTACTGGCAAGTTCATGATAAACTTGACTTCCTGATCTGGACGGGTCCAATTTTCCGTAGAAAAAGCATAGACCGTAATCACCTTGACGCCCAGTTTGTTGGCTGCCTTGGTCACAGTTTGCAATGCTTCCATGCCCGCCTTGTGTCCGAAGACCCGTGGTTGCATACGTTTTTTAGCCCAACGACCATTCCCATCCATGATGATGCCGATATGAGCAGGAACCTGTGTCGGAACCTCTACCTCCACAGCCTTATCTTTCTTAAAAAATCCAAACATGATCTTATTCCTATTCAAAAATCTATCATTTCATTATACCATATTTCCCTATTTTCTTCTATCACTAAGCTATTTATTCTCAGGCACAAATCCCATTTCCCAAAAAAATAAGCCGCCTGATTTGGCGACTCTATTTTTATAGGGAGATTATTATGAAAAAGTTTTAGGAGTTTAAGTTAAGGTCTTCTTAACTTATGAACTTAGTATACACTTCCTAGCTTAAAGTTTCCTTAAGTATTTTTAAAAATCAAATTTTTCCATTTCTCCTGCCAATTTTTCTTGGATAGACGTGTTCGATAAAGTTCCATTCGGTCTTCATTATCTAAAAAATGAGGAGTTGAACGAACTTGAAAATTCAAAATATCCTCAAGTCCATAAGGAGTAAAGAGTTCCAAAGCAGATTCTTCATTCCAGCGTAGTCCAACAGCCGTACATCGTTCTGGATACTTACTCATGGCATCACGGGAACTGGTATAGGGAGCAGTATGAGGGCTGTGCTGGTGCATATAGACTTGATTTTTCAATTCCCACTGGTACTGAGGAAAATCCTCTCTCAGCTTTTTCTCTAGGGACAAGGTTTCCTCATAAGAAATATCTGGATCAAAGAAAATTACATCTACATCTGTTTCAAGATCAAATGCTGGTCTGTCTGACAAGAGATTCCAGATGAAATTCCTGACAGAACCCGCTGCCAACCACGAGTCTCTCAAACCAAGGTTTCGGATAGTTTCTAGAATAGCCATCATATCCGGATTTTCTCTAAAAGCCTCTAGAATTTCTTGCTCATTTTTCATTGTATTCATAACCTAAGTGCTCATATGCCTTAGCAGTCGCCACCCGTCCAGACCGTGTCCGCATAATAAAACCTTTTTGAATCAAGTAGGGCTCATACATGTCTTCAACTGTCTCACGCTCTTCTGCTATGTTAACAGAAAGAGTTCCTAGCCCAACAGGACCACCACCGTACATCTCAATCATGGTGCGAAGGATTTTTTGATCCACATAGTCCAAACCTTCATGGTCAACATCCAGCATGGTTAAAGCCTTATCGGTAATAACATCATCGATAACCCCATTCCCCATTATCTGGGCAAAATCGCGCACGCGCTTGAGGAGACGATTGGCAATACGAGGGGTCCCACGACTACGTAGTGCCAACTCAGATGCTGCCTCATGAGTGATTTCCATCTCAAAAATATCTGCCGTCCGCTCAACAATTTCCGTCAAGTCAGCATGGGCATAATACTCCATATGACCTGTAATCCCAAAACGTGCCCGTAGTGGATTTGAGAGCATACCAGCCCGAGTCGTCGCACCAATCAAGGTAAAAGGTGGCAACTCCAAATGAACACTGCGACTGCCTTCACCAGCCCCAATCATGATATCAATGTAGAAGTCCTCCATGGCACTATAAAGCACCTCTTCCACAGACATGGGCAAGCGATGAATCTCATCAATAAAAAGGACATCACCAGGCTCTAAGTCATTCAAAATCGCTACCAGATCTCCGGCTTTTTCAATGACTGGACCAGAAGTTTGCTTGAGATTGACACCCAGTTCATTGGCAATAACAAAAGCCATGGTCGTTTTTCCCAAACCTGGAGGCCCGAATAAGAGCACATGATCCAGCGCTTCATCCCGCATTTTGGCAGCCTCGATAAAGATTTGGAGCTGGTCCTTGACCTTGTCCTGCCCAATATATTCACGTAAGTACTGAGGACGGAGCGTGCGTTCTACTAACTCCTCATCCCCCATTATCTCATTATCTAAAATTCTACTCATGGCTCTATTATATCAAAAAACCAAGCCACAAACAAAAAAGCCACCTGATTAGGTGACTCCCGAGTTTAGCACTTATGTGGTATAATATTCTACGGCACTGCTACACCGCCTACGAAAGGAGGTGAGATAGCCCATGATGGAATTAGTACTCAAAACTATCATCGGACCAATTGTGGTCGGTGTCGTTCTTCGCCTAGTCGATAAATGGCTAAACAAGGACAAATAGTGTCAAAAAAGACCCCAAGCTTATTTGGTCGTGAGCTTGGGGTCTTTTCTAGCCTATAATATAGAACTAGTACTCAATTCCTTTTTATTATCCCACAGTTCACGAATTTTGTCAAAGGTTTACATTCTCAGCTTCTCAAGTTTTAACCGCTGTACAACAATATGATGACTCACTCCTCGACAACCAAGAACATTATTAAAGTAGTTCTAACCCTTCAATTCACAAACGCTTGCAATCAATTTGAGGTTGAAGTAACAACAAACCTATTTCTTAGTCATATTCGCTAAAAAGATCCCCGCCAATTCCCCGACCAAAATCCGAAAATATCGAAAAATGATTTTTAGAATAGTCCCAAAAAGCCTGAAATAGAGCCAAAAAACTCCACCAGTTCCGGTGGAGTTAAGGGAGATTATTATGAAAAAGAAAAGTTTAGGATTTTATTAAATAAAGTTAGGAGGTCTTTATTTAATAACTACATAATACAAGACAAAGCTTAAAAGTAGCTTAACTTTTTCTCAAATGTTACTATTTTGCAGAAAAATTCTATCACCATCACCTCACCACGAAAAAAGCCACCTGATTGGGTGACTTTATTAGGAGATTATGATGAAAAAAGTTTTAGGATTTCATTAAATAAAGTTAGGAGGTCTTTATTTAATGACTATATCATACTAGACCATCCTTAAACTTTGCTTAAGAAAAACAAATTTTGTTATTTTTCTCTGTTTACCCAAATCATTCCTGTACAATCATAGGTGGATAAAGTTTCAAACCCCATAGAACGATAAAATCCAACGTTTTTTTCTGTCTGTTCTGTCGCCAGCTGGACTTGATAAGCCTCTTTAAAATCCTCTAAAGCCTCTTTCATCAAGGAGCTACCAATTCCTTGGCGCTGATAGCTAGGTAAAACAATCAAATCCTGTACAAAAACTGACGAAAAACCATCTCCAACCAAACGAATCAAGCCCACCACGGTATCACCATCAAGTGCCAGATAAATTGCTAATGAGTGAGACAAGGCCTGCTCCAGCATCTGAGGTTGATTTGTATAATTTGTCCAACCGACAGCCTGATAGAGATGCAAAACATCCTCTAGCTTGACAATTTCTTGCTTTCTAATGGTTATCATGTCAACACCTCTTAGAGTTCTCTCAAGTTCTTGTGCTGTCGTCCATTTTTATCAAAATTTTCAGGATCCAACCATATTTCCAAACGAGCTTTGACTTTTGGCCAGTCCTTATCAATCATGGACAACCAATCCGTATCCCTCGTACGCCCCTTATAAACCACTGCCTGACGGAAGGTTCCTTCATAGACAAATCCCAAACGCTCCGCAGCTCGTCTGGATGGCAGATTTAGAGCATCGCATTTCCACTCATAGCGACGATAGTTAAGCTCCTCAAAAACATAGCGAGCTAGGAGATATTGAGCCTCTGTCCCTATACGTGTTCCCCTGAGTTCTGGAGAAAAAGTGACAGCTCCCACTTCTATTACTCGGTTATTCTGGTCAATGCGCATGAGAGAAAAAGTTCCCAAAGCCTTACCAGTTGCCTTGTCTATGATGGCATAGTAAAAACGGTCCTTACGAGCCAACATCTGATTTAAAAGAGTAACCAATTCCTCTCTGTCTGCCACTGGTTCCTGAAAGAGGTAGGTCCACATTTCCCGAGGCGTATCAGGGCCATAAACAGCTAATAAATCCTCCGCATGCTTTTCTACCGAGAGAGTCTCTATTCGAGCATAACGCCCTTCTAAGAAATCAATAGAAGGCAGTGCACCGGGTGTATAACCTTCCATTGACTCACCAATCATCTGACCATATTCGTTTACTGGCATTTTTCTTCTCCTTGTTTTACGCTGAAAATACTATATCACAAATTGTTCTCTTTGGAAACTGGCACTGTCTTCAAACTTCATCCTCAACACTATATTAGTGACCCGTTTTCTGTCTTTTATCCTCTAAGGCTTGATTAATTCGTTGGGTGAGTTTGTGAGTTTGCCAGATTTGATACAGCCATATCAATCCATAAATTAACAAGAAAAAGAACCAAAGCAGAGAGCTCCATAAAACTGAACCCCAGCCAAAAAATAGAGAGGTCAATACTAAGACAGTAGCTGTAACTAATAAATGAACTCCTACACGTATACTAAAAGCAAGAAACTCTAGCTTTTCAAGTATTAAAGTCAATACCCCCATAATTCCACCCATTAAAAACAGAGCTAGAATATTTTTTACCATTGGTGCAGGATAGGTAATGCTTGGATAACACTGAGCTAATAACATCATACTCAAATAAAAGAAGGAAGCCGTGCGCATTCCCGATACAAAATAATCAATTAATCGTTTCATGATTTTCTCCTATAAACCTAGATAATTCATTAAGGACTTAACGTATTTCCGACTCACACTAGATTTGATGCCCCGAGTCATTTTAGCCATCATGTTCCCTGAAAAACTATCTGATAACGATTCTAAGTGGTCAATGTTTATAATTGAATGGCGTGATATCTGTATAAAGTTACGCCGATTAATCCGATTCTGAAAGCTCATCAATGTTTCCTTAGTTTTATAAATCCCATCTACCGTATAAATGGTTAATAAATTCTTGTCAATATCAGCTAGAATAAGATCCTCAATCTTCACCATGACCAGATGATCATCCATTCGAATAGGAATGGCCACCTGATTGGTCGTTGAAAATTGTTCTAAATACTCCATGACTTCCCTTGCTTGGTCGGTTAACTGAGCTGCCTGAATTACAATATGTGGGTCCTTTTCTGAAAACTCTGTCTTCATTTCAAAACGAATCTTCATTTTCTCTCCAATATACTTTTATTTTCTCCTGCTAAACACTTTAACAAATAAAAACCAAAGAAGAATAGCGACGAGACATATAATAACCACTATAAAGTATGTCTCTTCCTTTGTCAATAGTTCTTGCCAGTTGATTTGGATTCCCATTTTTTCTTGAAATTCCTTTAACAATCTGCTATTTCCTGTAAATGCAGTCTCTAATGGTTCTTTCATTAAAATTTGTCTATAAAGAGAAGCAATATAAGTTGCAGGGGTACACTTCATGATAATCTGTGCAAAATCAGGTAAAACTCCAATAGGAACATAAGTTCCTACTAAAAATCCAGAAGCAGTTCCCACTATAGTTGCCAGTTTGCCAAGACTATCTACAGATTGAAAACGGTAAATCAAGAGAATATTTATCAAACTTGAAAGCAGACTACTTAACAACATAATCAAAGCAATTTCCGGTAAATGACTGATAACTGGACTTTCTTTAAAATGAATCCCCATAACAGCAAACATAAACACCTGCATGACAAAAGAGATGGCAATACTACTGATTAGATAGGACACCTGTAAACCCCAGCTACCTAAATCTGTCAAGAAGAGATCTTGATCCACTTGATTTTCACGATCCTGTACCATTTGTGTAAGAGCCGTAAAACTGGTTGTAATCCCAGTCACAGCCAAGGTCCCACCCATCAGCCAGTTATTTAAAAGGTTCGTATTATCAGGGAGTTGGGACCAAGCATCCGTCAAGTTCTTCTGCAAAAAAATGATATAAAGGAGGAAGGAAATCAATGCCCCCAATAATGAGAAAAATACTCCTGAACGATTACGAAAATATAAGATAAAATTCCGTTTCAATAAAGCTAACATTAGCGAACCTCTCTTCCTGTAAGTGCAATAAAGGCATCATCCATGGTACCTGGACGAAACTCAAAAGAATCAATTTCTTCTCGTACTTTTTCCAAATATTCAATAGCTTCCAGTGATGTCCTTGGATAAAAAAGATATTCCAACTCATTTTCTTCCTTTACTGTCATTCCAGTCTGTAGCAACTTTTCTAAACCCTTCATTTCTTTAAAACGAATTTTTAGAATATTAGATGCATACTGACTTTTAATAGCCGTCGCAGAACCTTGCGCAATCACTTTTCCATGATCAACGATATAAATCTGATCCGCTTCATCCGCTTCATCCAGATAATGAGTCGTTAAAATAATAGTCATCCCTTCATCCTTTTGTAGTCGAGACAGTAAATCCCAAATGGCTTTGCGAGTCTGAATATCTAGACCTGTCGTTGGTTCATCTAAGAAAAGAATATCTGGCTGTGAAAGAAGAGCACGCGCAATATCAACCCTACGTTTTTGCCCACCTGACAAAGTCCCATATAGTTGCTTCTGGAAAGCAGTCAAACCCAGTTGATGGATCAAATCATCCACACGACTTGCTGAAATCTCCTTATACTGTTGAGCACGAATCGTAAGATTTTCCCTAACTGTCAACATCTCATCCAGTACACTAGCTTGAAAAACAACTCCGATTTTCGTATTTGGCGCATATCGAATCTGACCTTGTGTCGGCTTTTTCAAACCGATTAACATGGAAATGGTGGTTGATTTTCCTGCACCATTGGGACCCAAAATAGCATTAAAACTCCCTTTTTCAAACTCTAACTGAATATGGTCAACAGCCATATGATTGCCGTACCATTTGCTCAAATGTTTAGCTTGTAAAATCATATTTCTTCCCTCCTTTTATCTAACTAGTTTAACAAAAAGTATGAAAGAAAAATCGACTTTTGAGATAAGTGGTTAAAATGAGAGGTTAAGTGGTGAGATGATTAGGGTTAAGTTAAAGTAGAGAAGGCTACAGCTATTTTTCTCCTACCGAATTGCTAAATGAAGCTTAAAAATACTTACAACAACACATTATATTTTTAAATATGCGCTATAAAAGAGATGTTTTACCGCATCTGGCCGAAAAATTCAAGAATCGGTAGTATTATTCTCGCCAAATCAAACAATAAAAAATTAGCTAGAAATCATGACACACAATCCCTTCTATCAAAATGAAACTGCTGAATATGATATGATTGAATTTGAAGCAAGTAAGTATTGTCCTGAATTTGAAACTTCCATTAGCCAAATTTTTGACGACAAGTAAATCCATTAGGAAATAATATATGAAAAGAATTTTCAATACAAGCAAAAAACAGCTCTTTTTATCCGAGAAGAGCTGTTCTATTTTATGAAAGAGAAAGTCACTAGTAACTCTTGTACTTCTCTCTATGTTTTTACTGTTTGAGTTCAAATTTCTCTTGTTTGAACAATTGCTTTTGTAGACTGGACTACCAACCAGAACTGTGTTTTTATCTTAGTTGGGACTATTATAGTACGGTTCAGCACTATCTACAATTTTTTCAGATGTGTATCAAAAAAATTTATCGTAGCAAACCAAGAGTCTACACTTTCTTTCATTAATAAACGCCAATTTTTTCGATAACGATGATTCGGTTGATAAGCAACCGTCAACATATGCCCTGTTTCGTGGTATTTTTTAAACAAAATGGATTTCCCTTTATAATGTGAAATAATACCATCTATCGCGGATGACGCATTCCATATTTCATCAACATCGCTTCCTAGTAATAATAAAGGAGAGGTAATTTTACTCACATCAATCTGAGCCCTACTATCTTCAGGAATATGTTTTCCAAAAAACTTGTTTAACAAATAATCTCCTAACTGAAATTTTTGATAAGGAAGTTCCTTTTGCAAATATGTCCAAGAAGATGAATGAGAGTTGAGTTTTCCCTTTATTCCCTCAAATATTACATTTGAGGGGGAATTGAGTACCAAACATTGCACATCTTCCAAAATACTTTGTCCAGCCAGAACAAGCTCTGCTCCTTTAGAGCGACCATATATTCCTATTTTTGTACTATCAACTTGAGGATGATGATATAGAAAATCTTTCGCCTCCTCCAGACATTCTATTGGAATTCGTTCTAAATTTTGGGGTAATCCCTCTAAACCAAAATAAGCTATCGCAAGACAAATATAGCCTCTTGAAGATAAAAGTTGGGCAATATTCTGAGCTTTTTCAATTCTTCCCTCACTACCGCTAACAATAATCACGGCTGGCGCCCTTCTTAACTTTTCATCACAAAATAATCTACCTTGAAAATACTTGTCATAGATATCTTGATATCTTACTCCTAGATTCATATAACGCCTTACGAAACTTTGCTCCGCGATTACATCTTTCCCCATCTTGATTTTAATTTCAACACCAAAACAATCTCGTAATGGAATTCTATCAAGAGAACTCGGTAATCTCCTTTTCCTATTCTTCAACGGTTTCGCATTAAAGAATAAGCCCATTTCTGAAATCCCTTTATAAGATCCCGAAATAGATGCTGTCTGAGAGGTATCAATCATACCGTCCTCATCAGATAAAAAAATTGCGGTTGATTTCCATATAACATCATGATCTAAAAGCAAGGGAGCATTTATACAGTAATAATCAGACAGGTACATTTCTACACAATACATTGCCCTTGGTTCTAAACCATTAATAGCAATATAAAAAGATTCATCCGCTAAATCTGTTTGTGAAATCACTTCTATGTTTACAGTCATGTCTTCTCCTTTTTGTTAATTTACTTAACAATTATATTTGAAATTTACCGTGACTTTTACCACGGTAATTCTCCCCACACCTTTTCAATATCATCCATCAATTTCACAACTGTTTGAAGTTCCCCCTCACTATAGTTGTTTAAAACTAAAAAGATTGATTTTTCAATATATGCTTGTTGCTCCTTATGGATTTTAAAAATTTCGATGCCTTTTTCAGATAATCTCAAATATTTATTTTTCCCATTATTCGGATCAAAATCAAAAACAACTAAATTTTTTTGAATCAATCTCCTAACACTTTGAGTTATTGCACTTCTTGAAACTTCTAATAATTCAGATAATTTTACTAGATTTAAGGGCTGATTTTCCCCAATCACAACAATCAAATGTACCTCATTCAAAGTAATGGATTTGTCAACACCACTTTTATGTTGATTTTTTTTTAACTGGTCAAACGCTAAAATAAATCTATTGAAACGATTATTAAATGCAATAAATTCTTTTTTATCCACAATCTCTCTTTCCTTTGTTAATCATATTAACAAAACAGAAACTTCCTGTCAAATAAAAAATCCTCCAGATTCTACTCTGAAGGATTCTTATCTTATTTCACAACAATATTAACCAATTTATTCGGTACCGCAATTACTTTTACGATGTCCTTACCGTCAATTTCTGCTTTAACCTTTTCATCTGCTAGAGCAATTTCTTGTAATTCTTCGCGTGATAGGTCTTTAGCGACCATGAGTTTGGCACGGACTTTTCCTTTGATTTGGACAACAATTTCAATTTCGTCTTCAACTAATTTACTTTCATCCCAAGTTGGCCAAGCTACATAAGAGATAGATTCTCCTGTTGCTGCAACTGTTTGCCAGAGTTCTTCTGCCAAGTGAGGCGCAAATGGGGCGATCAATTGGATAAAGCCTTTGGCGTAATCCACATAGAGTTTTTCTTCCTTGTTCGCCGCGTTGACAAAGACCATAAGTTGGGCAATGGCTGTATTGAATTTCATAGACTCAATTTGCTCTGTGACAGCTTTAACGGTTTCATTGTAAACCTTGTCAAGAGCGCTATCGTTTTCCACAACAATTTCCTTACTTGTAATCAAGCGGTAAACACGGTCAAGGAATTTACGGCTTCCTTCCAGACCTTCTTCAGACCAAGCAATCGAAGCATCAAGTGGTCCCATAAACATTTCATAGACACGAAGGGTATCGGCACCGTATTGCTCCACCACGTCGTCTGGGTTAACAACGTTCTTGAGCGATTTAGACATCTTGGCTGGCGCTTGCTCTAACTCCTCTCCTGTTTCCACATGGAAGAAAGAACCGTCACGTTTTTCAACCTTATCGGTTGCCACAAGAGCCCCACGGTGGTCACGATAGCTTGTTCCCAAAATCATTCCTTGGTTAAAGAGTTTTTGGAATGGTTCCTTAGTCGGAACAACACCGAGGTCATAGAGGAATTTATGCCAGAAACGAGCGTAAAGCAAGTGAAGAACGGCATGCTCTGCCCCACCAACGTAGATATCTACTGGCAACCATTGTTTGAGGAGGTCCTCATCAGCCAATTTCTCAGTATTGTGTGGGTCAATATAGCGGAGGTAGTACCAGCTTGAACCTGCCCATTGTGGCATGGTGTTGGTTTCACGACGACCCTTGACACCATCTTCACGAGTCACTTCAAGCCAATCTGTCAAGTTAGCTAGTGGACTTTCACCAGTACCTGAGGGACGGATATCCTTAGTTACAGGCAAAACAAGTGGCAATTCACTTTCAGGAACAGCTGTTGAAGTTCCATCTTCCCAATGAATGATTGGAATTGGCTCACCCCAGTAACGTTGACGGCTAAAGAGCCAGTCGCGGAGACGGTAGGTAACCTTCTCTTGTCCACAGCCTTTTTCTTCCAACCAAGCCACAATCTTAGCAATTGCGTCTTCTTTATTCAATCCATCTAGGAAGTCTGAATTGACATGAAGTCCATCTTCTGTGTAGGCAGCTTCTGCTACATTTCCACCTTCCAGCACCTCTACGATTGGAAGGTCAAACTGTTTGGCAAATTCCCAGTCACGTTGGTCATGAGCAGGAACAGCCATTACTGCACCTGTACCATAACTAGCAAGAACATAGTCGGCAATCCAGACTGGAATTTCCTTACCATTGACAGGGTTGATGGCATAAGCACCAGTCCAAACACCAGTTTTTTCTTTGGCAAGGTCTGTACGAGCTAAGTCAGACTTAAGGCTAGCTTGGTGTTTATAGTCTGCTACAGCTTCTGCTTGCTCTGGACTTGTGATAGCGTCAACCAAGTCATGCTCAGGAGCCAAGACAG
>CAJZGT010000013.1 GCA_916048145.1 uncultured Streptococcus sp. | reverse complement strand
CCCAGATTCACCATCATTTGCGTCAGGGGGACACCTACCAGGTAAATTACACTGTCCAACTCAAGCAAGATTTGAGTGTCAATCCTTTTGCCATTTACAATCGTATGGTGGTAGAGCAGGAGGCGGGTTACAATGCCTATGTTGAACATGATGAGATGGCAGTGATTTCCATGAGCCCAGAGCTCTTTTTTGAGCAAAATGACCGTGAGTTGACAACGCGACCAATGAAGGGAACGACTCAGCGTGGCATGACTGACCAAGAAGACTTGGAGCAGGCCAGTTGGTTGGAACAGGATCCCAAAAATCGCTCTGAAAATATGATGATTGTGGACCTCTTGCGCAACGATATGAACCGTATTTCTGAAGTGGGAAGTGAGCATGTGGAGCGTTTGTGTCAAGTGGAGCAGTATTCAACTGTCTGGCAGATGACTTCGACCATCAAGAGTCAGTTGCGAGAGGATGTTGACCTTGTTGAAATCTTTCGCTCTCTCTTTCCTTGTGGTTCCATAACGGGAGCTCCGAAAATTGCGACTATGGAGATTATAAAGAACTTGGAACCACAACCGCGTGGAGTCTACTGTGGAACCATTGGTCTCTTGCTTCCAAATGGACGACGGATTTTTAATGTTGCTATTCGGACCATTCAACTCTACAAGGGGCAAGCTATCTATGGAGTAGGCGGAGGCATTACATGGGATAGCACATGGGAATCTGAATACCGTGAAGTTCATCAAAAGGCAGCAGTTCTCTATCGTAAACAAGCTCGCTTCCAATTAATTACAACTGGAAAAATCAGCCAGAAGAACTTGTTGTTTGAAGATCAGCATTTGGAAAGATTGAGAACAGCTAGTCGGTATTTTGCTTTTCCTTTTGACCCAGAAATTTTGAGACAAAAGATTGAAGCAGAGTGTCAGGCTTGTGATGCTAATCAAGATTACCGCTTGCGAATTTCTCTCAGCAAGTCTGGAGAGATAGAAGTCGATCGCCAAGTATTAACACCCCTTAGTACAAGCTTTTGTCAGGCCCAACTCTGCCTTCAGGAAGCCAATTTGCAACAAGCTTTTACCTACTTCAAAACGACTCACCGACCGCATTTGAACCTAGGGGAGCAAGAGATCATTTACCACAATAAGTCTGGAGAACTTCTTGAAACCTCTATCGGAAATTTGGTTCTGAAAATCGATGGGAAACTCTATACACCGCCAGTCCGACTTGGAATCTTACCAGGCATTTACCGTCAGCATTTGCTGGAAACAGGACAGATAGAAGAGAAAGTCTTGACCTTGGCAGATTTTGCCCAAGCAGAAGCTATCTATGGCTGTAATGCAGTCAGGGGCTTGTATGAGCTGTCAGTAAGGGAGAACTAAATGAAATTAATATTTTTACATGGCCTAGGTCAGTCAGCAGATAGTTGGAAAGAAGTGCAAGAGTTGCTTGTAGATTATCCTTCTGAAGCCCTAGAGTTATTTCCTTCCGGAGTTGCTACCTATCAAGAAGCTAAGGAGCGCATTTATCAGCACTTGTCAGAGGAGACAGAACCTTTTGCCCTAATCGGTTTGTCCTTAGGAGCTGTACTTGCATTAGAGCTGTCAAGTTACGATTTGCCAAATCTTCAGGTCTTGGTTTTGTCAGGCTGTCCATTGAAACTAGCTGGCAATATCCCTTTTTACATTCAGTTGCTGATATTTAAACTACTCCCCAAAAGGACATTTGAGAAACAGGGAGCAGATAAATCGCTTTTGGTTGGAGTTTCTGAGGAATTAAAAACACTTGATTTAAGAGAGATTGCAAAGAATTGTCCCTATCCAACTTTGTTAATTTGTGGTAGTCAAGATAAGCCTAATCTCAGTTCAATGAAAGCTATTCAAGAACTGATGCCAAATTCCCAGTTCCAGATTATCCCTGACGGTCCTCATGTCTTGAATAGAGCCAAACCAAAAGAGTTTGCAGCAATAACTAGAAGTTTTCTTGAATTGCTGAAGTAAGTTTGATAAAATAATATTGAAAACGATATCATAATTATGGGAGAAAGAAATGAACAAACGTTTATTTTTAAAAATGAGTCTCGCTACCTTGCCAATTTTAGCCTTGTTTTCAAAACCTGTGTTAGCAGAAGAAAACATTCATTTTTCTAGCTGTAAGGAAGCTTGGGCGAATGGATACTCGGATATTCACGAGGGAGAACCGGGATATTCTGCCAAGTTAGACCGAGACCATGATGGTGTAGCTTGCGAATTGAAAAATGCTCCTAAGGGTGCTTTCAAAGCAAAACAATCAACGGTGGCTCAAACTAACACAAGTTCAGCAACAACAAGTGGTTGGTTTGAGCAGGATGGCGCTTGGTACTATTTTGATGAAAATGGAAATCCAGTGAAAAATGCATGGCAGGGAAACTATTATTTGAAATCAGATGGTAAAATGGCACAGGACGAATGGATTTATGATTCTTCCTATCAAGCTTGGTATTATTTGAAATCAGATGGTTTTTATGCTCGCAATGCTTGGCAAGGGTCTTACTACCTTAAATCAAATGGTAAGATGGCTAAAGGTGAGTGGGTGTATGATAGTAGCTATAAATCATACTACTACTTGACATCAGAAGGCAGCTACGCTCGTAACACTTGGTCAGGTAATTATTATCTCAAATCAGATGGTAAGATGGCTAAAGGTGAGTGGATATACGATAGTAACTACAAATCATACTACTACTTGACAGCAGAAGGAAGTTACGCTCGTAACACTTGGGTAGGCAATTACTACCTTAAATCAAATGGAAAAATGGCTATCAATGAACGTACACCAGATGGTTATCGTGTAGATGGTTCAGGTAAATGGGTTAAATAAGAAACTAAAAAATAGGATAATAGGTAATATCAGATGAATAAAAAAAGATTATTAGTATGTGCTTTGGCACTTTCAACAGTTGGAGTATTGTCAACAATTGACACAACAGGAGTTCTACCTCTTTCAGCGCAAACGGTGCAGGCTGACACACAAACTCTTACCCCAACGGCAAAATATTATATTATTCTTCCGAATGATGCAGAAATATTTAATAGATGGAAGGGAACTGTTAATATTCCTATTATTGGGGCTACAAAAACTACTCCAGAATTATCTTATTTCCAAGAATCCGATCGTAACTATATAGCTAATGAGAATAAGTCTGGTGCCAATTACATAGAGTGGAAAGGAACAGTAGAAGAGTTTAAAGAGGCCATTAAGAAGCTGACTGATAAAAAATCAACTACTTCAACTCCAAAAAAGGATGAAAAGCCAACACCAAAACCGGATGAAAAACCAAAGCCAACACCAAAACCAGATGAGAAGCCAACACCAAAACCTACAGTTCAGTCTGGTTGGTTAGGTTCATCCTATTATCAAGATGGTAAAAAAGTCACTAGTAAGTGGATTTTTGATAAAAAATATAATTCATTCTTCTATCTAGATGCATCAGGAAATTATGTTCAAAACGCTTGGGTAGATAACTACTATCTCAAATCAGGCGGATACATGGCTAAAAGTGAGTGGATTTATGATAAGAACCATGGTTCATACTACTATCTAACATCCGAAGGCAGCTACGCTCGTAATACTTGGGTGGGTAATTACTACCTTAAATCAAATGGTAAGATGGCCAAAGGTGAGTGGATTTATGATAAGAATTATGGTTCATACTACTATCTAACATCAGAAGGTAGCTATGCTCGCAATGCGTGGTCAGGCAATTATTATTTGAAGTCAAATGGTAAGATGGCTAAAAGTGAGTGGATTTACGATAAGAACTATGGTTCA
The DNA here is from genome assembly GCA_916048145.1 of uncultured Streptococcus sp. Taxonomy (GTDB): domain Bacteria; phylum Bacillota; class Bacilli; order Lactobacillales; family Streptococcaceae; genus Streptococcus. Next base: position 11,652 of record CAJZGT010000013.1, on the reverse strand, counting down.
TATTACTATCTAACATCCGAAGGTAGCTACGCTCGTAATACTTGGGTAGGAAATTACTACCTCAAATCAAACGGTAAGATGGCTAAGAGTGAATGGGTTGATGGAGGTCGTTACTATGTAGGATCTAATGGATTATGGGAAACCAAAGCATCAACCAATAGTGAATATTCTACTGCTTTAGAAAAGGCAAAGACTTATAACTCGCTATTCCATATGTCAAAAAAACGTATGTATAGACAATTAACTTCTGAATTTGATAAATTTTCAAATGATGCAGCTCAATATGCCATTGATCATTTAGAAGCCGATTATAAATATAATGCGTTATTTAATGCTAAGAACTATAGAAAATTATTTAATATGTCTAAATCTGGTCTTTTCAATCAATTGACCTCTTATATAGATGGCTTTACAGAAGAAGAAGCTAATTATGCAATTAATCATTTAGATGATTAACAGATACTAGTAGGCGAAAAATTCCTTATAATTCATTCACGCAAACCTTTGCATGATTAACTAAATTTTGTTATACTATATCTGTAAGCATTTTCAGTTAATTCATAATGAAAAAGGAGAATATGATGAGTCAAAAGATTATTGGGATTGACCTTGGTGGAACTTCTATCAAATTTGCAATCTTGACAACAGCAGGAGAAATCCAAGAAAAATGGTCTATCAAGACCAACATTTTGGATGAGGGAAGTCATATCGTTGATGATATGATTGAGTCTATTCAACATCGTTTGGACTTGCTTGGATTGGCAGCAGCAGACTTCCAAGGTATTGGAATGGGATCACCAGGTGTGGTTGACCGTGAAAAAGGAACTGTTATCGGCGCCTACAACCTCAACTGGAAAACCCTTCAACCAATTAAAGAAAAGATTGAAAAAGCCTTGGGTATTCCATTCTTCATCGATAATGATGCTAACGTAGCAGCTCTTGGTGAACGTTGGATGGGTGCTGGAGATAACCAACCAGATGTTGTCTTTATGACACTCGGTACTGGTGTTGGTGGCGGTATCGTCGCAGAAGGCAAATTGCTTCATGGTGTTGCTGGTGCAGCAGGTGAGCTTGGCCACATCACTGTTGACTTTGACCAACCAATCGCATGTACTTGCGGTAAGAAAGGTTGCCTTGAGACAGTTGCTTCAGCAACAGGTATTGTCAACTTGACTCGTCGCTATGCTGATGAATACGAAGGCGATGCAGCCTTGAAACGTTTGATTGATAACGGAGAAGAAGTAACTGCTAAGACTGTCTTTGACCTTGCAAAAGAGGGAGACGACCTTGCCTTAATCGTTTACCGTAACTTCTCACGTTACTTGGGTATTGCTTGTGCCAACATCGGTTCAATCCTCAACCCATCAACAATCGTCATCGGTGGTGGTGTATCAGCTGCAGGGGAATTCCTTTTACAAGGTGTTCAAAAAGTCTACGACGAAAATAGCTTCCCGCAAGTACGTACATCTACTAAATTGGCTCTTGCAACTCTAGGAAATGACGCTGGAGTTATCGGAGCAGCATCACTTGTATTGCAATAAAATAATAAAAGAGGAAAAATGCTAACCTAGAGTTAGTAATGTTCCTCTTTTCTTTTTTATGCTATACTAGTTAGGAAATAAATGAGGTGAAACGAAATGACAAAAGCAGATACGATTTTTAAAGAAAATATTGAACGAATCCTCAAAGACGGTGTCTTTTCAGAGCAGGCTCGTCCTAAGTACAAGGATGGGACAGTTGCCAACTCTAAGTACGTAACGGGTGCCTTTGCAGAGTATGACTTGGCAAAAGGGGAATTTCCTATCACAACCTTGCGCCCTATCGCTATCAAATCCGCTATCAAAGAAGTGCTTTGGATCTACCAAGACCAGTCTAATAGCCTAGAAGTGCTCAATGACAAGTACAATGTTCACTACTGGAATGACTGGGAAGTGGAAAATACAGGAACCATCGGTGAGCGCTATGGTGCCGTTGTTAAGAAACACGACATTATCAATAAGCTTCTCAAACAGTTGGAAGCCAACCCTTGGAACCGCCGCAATATCATTTCGCTCTGGGATTACCAAGCTTTCGAAGAGACAGATGGGTTGCTTCCATGCGCCTTTCAGACTATGTTTGATGTACGTCGTGTTGATGGAGAAATCTATCTGGATGCGACCTTGACGCAACGCTCCAATGATATGCTGGTGGCCCACCATATCAATGCTATGCAGTATGTGGCTCTTCAAATGATGATTGCCAAACATTTTGGCTGGAAGGTTGGAAAGTTCTTCTACTTTATCAACAACCTCCATATCTATGACAATCAATTTGAACAAGCTCAGGAATTGCTTCGTCGGGATCCGTCAAACTGCCAACCACGTTTGGTTTTGAATGTGCCAGATGGGACTAATTTCTTTGATATTAAAGCAGAAGACTTTGAGTTGGTGGATTATGACCCTGTCAAGCCACAGTTGAAGTTTGACCTAGCTATTTAATACTCTTCGAAAATCTCTTCAAACCATGTCAGCTTCCATCCACAACCTCAAAACAGTGTATTGAGCTGACTTCGTCAGTCTTATCTACAACCTCAAAGCAGTGCTTTGAGCAGACTACGGCTAGTTTCTTAGAGTATAAAAGAATAGAAAAAAGAAGTTGAGAATAATCCCAACTTCTTTTATTTCTTAACGTGATACGCGGCGACGAGCTGCTTTTTTACGGTTTTCTTCGATGAAAGCTGCTTTTTGCTCTTCTGGTTCGATTACTTTCTTTTTAAATGCGTATACTGCACCTGCGACGGCAGCGACAGTTCCTGCGACACCTGTTACAAGACCTTTAGCGAATCCTTTAGCCATGAGTCTTCCTCCTTTATATTCTCAATCAGCCAGCCTCCTCAAGAGGTCACATTTTTCTGACTGACCTTTTTGTGTTATAATAATAGTAACGAAAAAATGGGAATTTTTCAAGGAAAAAAGATGAAAACAAAAATAATTGTGATTGTTGGACCGACTGCTGTTGGAAAGACAGCCCTTGCCATTGAAGTGGCCAAGCGTTTTAATGGCGAAGTGGTTAGTGGAGATAGTCAGCAAGTCTATCGAGGACTTGATATTGGGACGGCCAAGGCTAGTCCAGAAGAGCAGGCAGCTGTTCCCCATCATTTAATCGATGTTAGAGAGGTAACCGAGTCTTACTCGGCTTTTGATTTTGTTTCAGAAGCTAAGATGGCTATTGAAGATATTCACAGTCGTGGTAAGCTAGCCATTATCGCTGGTGGGACTGGACTTTATATACAGAGCTTGCTAGAAGGTTACCATTTAGGTGGGGAGACACCTCATGAGGAGATTTTGGCCTATCGGGCTAGTTTGGAGCCTTATACAGATGAGGAATTAGCCCATCTGGTGGAGCAAGCGGGCCTTGAGATTCCCCAGTTTAATCATCGTCGTGCTATGCGTGCCTTGGAAATTGCCCATTTTGGTCAGGATTTGAAAAATCAAGAGACCTTGTATGAACCATTGATTATCTGCTTGGATGATGGACGTAGTCAACTTTACGAGCGCATTAACCGCCGCGTGGATCTGATGTTTGAGGCTGGGCTTTTGGATGAGGCTAAGTGGCTTTTTGTTCATTACCCTGATGTGCAGGCTGCTAAAGGAATTGGATATAAGGAACTCTTTCCGTATTTTCGTGGCGAGCAGACCCTGGAAGAAGCTAGCGAGAGCCTCAAACAAGCAACCCGTCGTTTTGCCAAGCGTCAGTTGACCTGGTTCCGTAATCGCATGCAGGTCACCTTTTATCAAATCGGAGAATCTGGTGTGCAAGCCCGCATTTTAAGCCAGATAGAGGAGTTTTTAGATGATTGAAACGGAGAAAAAAGAGGAGCGAGTTCTGCTGATTGGTGTGGAATTGCAGGGCATGGATAATTTTGACCTTTCCATGGAAGAATTGGCTAGTTTAGCGAAAACGGCAGGGGCAGTCGTTGTCGATAGCTACAGACAAAAACGTGAAAAGTATGACTCCAAGACCTTCGTCGGTTCTGGTAAGTTAGAAGAAATTGCGCTTATGGTGGATGCAGAAGAAATTACTACTGTCATTGTCAACAACCGCTTGACTCCAAGGCAAAATGTCAATTTAGAAGAAGTTCTGGGTGTTAAGGTCATTGACCGTATGCAGTTGATTTTGGATATCTTTGCCATGCGGGCTAGAAGCCATGAAGGAAAGCTCCAAGTGCATTTGGCCCAGTTAAAATATCTCTTGCCTCGCTTGATTGGTCAGGGGATTATGCTCAGCCGTCAGGCAGGGGGAATAGGATCCCGTGGACCTGGTGAAAGCCAGCTGGAGTTGAACCGTCGTAGCGTTCGCAACCAAATCACAGATATCGAGCGCCAGCTCAAGGTGGTTGAGAAAAATCGGGCGACTGTCAGAGAAAAACGTTTGGAGTCCAGCACCTTTAAGATTGGTTTGATTGGTTACACCAATGCTGGGAAATCAACTATCATGAACACCTTGACCAGTAAGACTCAGTATGAGGCTGACGAGCTATTTGCGACTCTAGATGCGACGACTAAGAGTATCCATCTGGGAGGCAATCTCCAAGTAACTTTGACTGATACCGTTGGCTTTATCCAAGATTTGCCGACTGAATTGGTGTCCAGTTTTAAGTCAACCTTGGAAGAAAGCAAGCATGTAGACCTTCTGGTTCATGTTATCGATGCCAGCAATCCTTACCACGAAGAGCATGAAAAAACGGTCCTTTCCATCATGAAAGACTTGGATATGGAGGATATTCCTCGCCTGACTCTTTATAATAAAGCGGATTTGGTGGAGGATTTCACGCCGACCCAAACGCCTTATGCCCTCATTTCTGCCAAGTCTGAGGATAGTCGTGAAAATTTGCAGACTTTGTTTTTAGAGAAAATCAAGGAGATTTTTGAGAGATTTACCCTACGCGTGTCTTTTTCAAAATCCTACAAGATTCATGATTTAGAAAGTGTTGCGATTCTGGAAGAACGCGATTATCAAGATGATGGGGAAGTTATTACAGGCTACATTTCCGAGAAAAATAAATGGAGGTTAGAGGAATTTTATGACTGATATTAAAACCTTGGCTCTAAAATATGGGGGCTATACAAGTCTGGACAAGGTCTATCTGGATCAGCTTCTAACTGGCAAGACAGAGCAGGAGCAGTTGGCACTGATCACACCTCCGCCCAGCGTGGTCAATGCTTACTTTGCAGAACTCTACCAGAAAAAGAGTCCTGAAGCAGCGACGGATTATTTTGCGGAACTCAGTCAGGAACTGAATCTTTACAATACTGAGCCAAGTTTCACTCTAGAAAATAAGCCTTTTATTCGTCTTAATCTGTCTGGTAAATCCTTTGGTTTTTGTTATGAGAGTGAGGGTCTGGGTAGAATTTTCTCTGAAAATAAAGAGGTTATTTCAGAAGACTTGCTCTTTGAAATTGCGCAAATTTTTCCTCATCAACTAGTCTTTGAGGAGTCTGATAAGATTTATATGAAGTCTGCCGGGGACGAGGAAGTTGTTAGTGTGGAAAGTCTTACAGCTTTGACTGATTTGGAAAGCTTGGCTGATGGTCGTAAGCGTCTAAAAGGTTATAGTCAAGAGGATTTACTGCAAGAAGCTGCTGCTTTTTCTGGCAAGCGCTATTTCCGATCGGAAAACCGCACAGCCATGTTATATATTGATTAATTAGAAAGTATCGAATGGATATTCAATTTTTAGGAACGGGGGCTGGTCAGCCCTCTAAAGCCCGCAACGTTTCAAGTCTCGCCCTGAAACTCTTGGATGAGATTAACGAAGTTTGGCTCTTTGACTGTGGAGAAGGAACGCAAAATCGCATTCTTGAGACCACAATTAGACCACGAAAGGTCAGCAAAATCTTTATCACCCACCTGCATGGAGACCACATTTTTGGCTTACCAGGTTTCCTTTCTAGCCGAGCCTTTCAGGCCAATGAAGAGCAGACAGATTTGGAAATCTATGGACCGCAAGGAATCAAGTCCTTTGTATTAACCAGCCTTCGTGTGTCAGGTTCTCGTCTGCCCTACCGCATTCATTTCCATGAGTTTGACCAAGATTCCCTTGGGAAAATCCTTGAGACCGATAAATTCATTGTGTATGCAGGGGAGTTGGACCACACTATTTTCTGTGTTGGCTATCGTGTCATGCAAAAGGACCTAGAAGGTACCTTGGATGCTGAAAAGCTTAAGGCTGCTGGCGTCCCATTTGGCCCACTTTTTGGAAAAATCAAAAACGGTCAGGACGTTGTTTTAGAAGATGGAACTAAAATCAAGGCAGCAGACTATATCTCAGCTCCACGTCCAGGTAAGATAATCACCATTCTGGGTGATACCCGCAAAACCAATGCCAGTGTGCGTCTGGCTGTCAATGCTGATGTCCTAGTTCATGAGTCCACTTATGGCAAGGGCGATGAAACAATTGCTCGCAATCATGGTCACTCTACTAACATGCAGGCAGCGCAGGTGGCAGTAGAAGCAGGTGCTAAACGCCTCTTGCTTAACCATATCAGTGCTCGTTTCCTCTCAAAAGATATCAGCAAGCTCAAGAAAGATGCTGCTAGCATTTTTGAAAATGTCCATGTGGTCAAAGACTTGGAAGAAGTGGAAATCTAAAAGATTGGGAAAGGATAAGTATGCCTACTATTCTCATTACCGGAGCTAGCGGTGGCCTAGCCCAAGAAATGGTCAAACTCTTGCCAAATGACCAAGTCATCTTGCTTGGTAGAAATAAGGAAAAATTAGCCCAACTATACGGAAATCATTCCCATGCAGAATGGATTGAAATCGATATTACCGATGATTCAGCCTTAGAATCTCTGGTAGCAGACCTTTATCTCCGCTATGGCAAGATTGATGTCTTGATAAACAACGCTGGTTACGGGATTTTTGAGGAATTTGACCAGATTTCTGACCAAGATATTCATCAGATGTTCGAGGTCAATACCTTTGCTTTGATGAATCTGTCTCGTCGCCTTGCGGCTCGTATGAAGGAGAAGAGGCAAGGTCATATCATCAATATCGTTAGCATGGCAGGTTTGATTGCTACTGGCAAGTCTAGTCTCTACTCAGCCACTAAGTTTGCGGCTATTGGTTTTTCAAATGCTCTGCGCCTCGAACTTATGTCATATGGAGTCTATGTGACAACAGTCAATCCAGGACCAATCCGAACAGGATTTTTCGACCAAGCCGACCCAGATGGCACCTATCTCAAATCGGTTGAACGTTTCCTGCTAGAACCAGATGCAGTGGCTAAAAAGATTGTCAAGATTATAGGAAAAAACAAACGAGAACTTAATCTTCCTGTTTTGTTGAACTTAGCCCATAAGTTTTATACTCTCTTTCCTAAGCTAGCTGATAAGTTGGCAGGGGAGACTTTTAATTATAAGTAGAAGAAGTTCCTTTTAAAGGGACTTTTTAATTCTTTTAATTTAAATGTTAATGAGCATTTTTTATTTTAAAACTACATTCAGTTTTTTTATTATTTCATAAATTTTAGAAAAAACAATCAAAAATATTATTTTATATGTTTAAAGTATTGAAAATTCTTATATTATTTTATAAAATAAAAAAGACTATTAAAAGTTATGCGCTTACATAAAAATGAAAGCGATTACTAAAAGGAGGGTTTTATGGGAAAAGGCCATTGGAATCGGAAAAGAGTTTATAGCATTCGTAAGTTTGCTGTGGGAGCTTGCTCAGTAATGATTGGGACTTGTGCAGTTCTATTAGGTGGAAGTATAGCTGGAGAATCTATAGTTTATGCGGATGAAACACCTATTACTCATACTGCTGAGAAACCTAAAGAGGAAAAACCAATAGTAGAAGAAAAGGTTGATCAAGCTTTGGAAACTAAAAATGTAGTTGAAAGGACAGCACAAAAACAACCTAGTGTAACTGAGTCTATTTCATCTGAGAAGAAAGAAGATGAAGCCGTAACTCCAAAAGAGGAAAAAGTGTCTGCTAAACCAGAAGCAAAAGCTCCAAAGATAGAATCACAAGCTTCAAGTCAAGAAAAACCGCTCAAGGAAGATGTTAAAGCTGTGACAAATGAAGAAGTCAATCAAATGATTGAAGACAGGAAAGTGAATTTTAATCAAAATTGGCACTTTAAACTCAATGTGAATTCTAAGGAAGCCATTAAACCGGATGCAGATGTATCTACGTGGAAAAAATTAGATTTACCGCATGACTGGAGTATCTTTAACGATTTCGATCATGAATCTCCTGCACAAAATGAAGGTGGACAGCTTAACGGTGGGGAAGCTTGGTATCGCAAGACTTTCAAACTAGATGAAAAAGACCTCAAGAAAAATGTTCGCCTTACTTTTGATGGCGTCTACATGGATTCTCAAGTTTATGTCAACGGTCAGTTAGTAGGCCATTATCCAAATGGTTATAACCAGTTTTCATATGATATCACTAACTATTTGAACAAAGATGGTCGTGAGAATGTAATTGCTGTTCATGCAGTTAACAAACAGCCAAGTAGTCGTTGGTATTCAGGAAGTGGTATCTATCGTGATGTGACTTTACAAGTGACAGATAAGGTGCATGTTGAGAAAAATGGGACAACCATCTTAACACCAAAACTTGAAGAACAACAACATGGCAAGGTTGAAACGCATGTGACCAGCAAAATCGTCAATACGGACGACAAAGACCATGAACTTGTAGCAGAATATCAAATCGTTGAACGTGGTGGTCAGGCTGTGACAGGTCTAGTACGTACAGAGAGCCGTACCTTGAAAGCACATGAAGTAACTAGTCTTGATGCGATTTTAGAAGTTGAAAGACCAAAACTCTGGACAGTTTTAAATGACAAACCTGCCTTGTATGAGTTAGTTACACGTGTTTATCGAGATGGTCAGTTGGTTGATGCTAAGAAGGATCTGTTTGGTTACCGTTACTATAACTGGACTCCAAATGAAGGTTTCTCTTTGAATGGCGAACGCATTAAATTCCATGGTGTTTCCTTGCACCATGACCACGGAGCGCTTGGAGCAGAAGAAAATTATAAAGCAGAGTATCGCCGTCTCAAACAAATGAAGGAGATGGGGGTTAACTCCATCCGTACAACCCACAACCCTGCTAGTGAACAAACCTTGCAAATCGCAGCAGAACTTGGTTTGCTTGTTCAAGAAGAGGCCTTTGATACCTGGTATGGCGGAAAGAAACCTTATGACTATGGCCGTTTCTTTGAAAAAGATGCTACTCACCCTGAGGCTAAAAAAGGTGAAAAATGGTCTGATTTTGACCTACGTACCATGGTCGAAAGAGGCAAAAACAACCCAGCTATCTTCATGTGGTCAATCGGAAATGAAATCGGTGAAGCAAATGGGGATCCCCACTCTTTAGCAACTGTTAAACGTTTGGTTAAGGTTATCAAGGATGTTGATAAGACTCGCTACGTTACCATGGGAGCAGATAAGTTCCGTTTCGGTAATGGTAGTGGTGGACATGAGAAAATTGCTGATGAACTCGATGCTGTTGGATTTAACTATTCTGAAGATAACTACAAGGCCCTTCGCTCAAAACATCCTAATTGGTTGATTTATGGTTCAGAAACATCTTCTGCTACTCGTACACGTGGTAGCTATTATCGCCCTGAACGTGAATTGAAACATAGTAACGGTCCTGAACGTCATTACGAACAGTCAGATTATGGAAACGACCGTGTTGGTTGGGGTAAAACTGCAACCGCTTCATGGACTTTTGACCGTGACAATGCTGGTTATGCTGGTCAATTTATCTGGACAGGTACGGACTATATCGGTGAACCAACTCCATGGCACAACCAAAACCACACGCCGGTTAAAAGCTCTTACTTTGGTATTGTAGATACAGCGGGTATTCCAAAACATGACTTCTATCTCTACCAAAGTCAATGGGTTTCTGCAAAGAAAAAACCAATGGTTCACCTCCTTCCTCACTGGAATTGGGAAAACAAAGAATTAGCATCCAAAGTAGCTGACGCAGAAGGTAAGATTCCAGTTCGTGCCTATTCAAACGCTGCAAGTGTTGAATTGTTCTTGAATGGAAAATCTCTCGGTCTTAAGACGTTTAATAAAAAACAAACCAGCGATGGGCGGACTTACCAAGAAGGTGCAAATGCTAATGAACTTTATCTTGAATGGAAAGTTGCCTATCAACCAGGTACCTTGGAAGCAATTGCTCGTGATGAATCTGGCAAGGAAATTGCTCGAGATAAGATTACGACAGCAGGTCAACCAGCAGGTGTTCGTCTTATCAAGGAAGATCATGCAATCGCAGCAGATGGAAAAGACTTGACTTACATTTACTATGAAATTGTTGACAGCCAAGGGAATGTGGTTCCAACTGCTAATAATCTGGTTCGCTTCCAATTGCACGGACAAGGCCAACTTGTCGGTGTCGATAACGGGGAACAAGCCAGCCGTGAACGCTATAAGGCGCAAGCAGATGGTTCTTGGATTCGTAAAGCATTTAATGGTAAAGGTGTTGCCATTGTCAAATCAACTGAGCAAGCAGGGAAATTCACACTGACAGCCCATTCAGATCTCTTGAAATCTAGTCAAGTAACTGTCTTTACTGGTAAAAAAGAAGGACAAGAGAAGACTGTTTTGGGGACAGAAGTAGCAAGAGTTCGTACATTAATTGGTAAAGAACCAAAAATGCCGAAAACAGTAGGTTTTGTATACAGCGATGGTAGTCGTGAAAAACTTCCAGTAACTTGGTCTCAAGTCGATATTAGTCAAGCAGGAGTTGTGACTGTTAAAGGTACAGCAAATGGACGTGAGGTAGAGGCTCGTGTCGAGGTTCTAGCAATTGCGAAAGAATTACCAACAGTTAAACGTGTTGCTCCAGGAGCAGACTTGAACACTGTAGATAAATATGTGTCAATACTTGTAACCGATGGAAGTGTACAAGAGTACGAAGTAGATAGCTGGGAGATTGCGGAAGTAGATAAAGCCAAACTTTCAGTAGCTGGATCACGTATTCAAATGACTGGTCAGTTAGCTGGAGAAACTATTCATGCAACCCTTGTGGTAGAAGAAGGAAAAGCTGCAGCACCTGTAGTGCCAACTGTTACTGTTGGAGGTGAAGTAGTAACAGGGCTTACTAGTCAACAACCAATGCAATACCGCACTCTTGCTTATGGTGCCCAATTGCCAGAAGTAACAGCAAGTGCTGAAAATGCGGATGTTACAGTTCTTCAAGCAAGCGCAGCAAACGGCATGCGTGCAAGCATCTTTGTTCAGTCTAAAGATGGTGGCCCTCTTCAAACCTATGCAATTCAATTCCTAGAAGAAGCACCAAAAATTGCTCATTTGAGCTTGCAAGTGGAACAAGCTGACAGTCTCAAAGAAGACCAAACAGTCAAATTGTCAGTTCGAGCTCACTATCAAGATGGAACGCAAGCTGTATTACCAGCTGATAAGGTGACCTTCTCCACAAGCGGTGAAGGGGAAGTTGCAGTCCGAAAAGGAATGCTTGAGTTGCATAAACCAGGAGCACTTACTCTGAAAGCTGAATATGAGGGTGCTACAGGTCAAATCAATCTCACTATACAAGCAAATACTGAGAAGAAGATTGCGCAATCCATCCGTCCTGTAAATGTAGTGACAGATTTACACCAAGAACCTACTCTTCCGTCAA
>CAJZGT010000012.1 GCA_916048145.1 uncultured Streptococcus sp. | reverse complement strand
AACGAATCGAAAAAGCCAAGGAAGAAATTGCCCTCATGCGTGAGTATGATTATGCGATTGTTAACGATCAGGTGCCCCTAGCTGCTGAGCGTGTCAAACGTGTGATCGAAGCAGAGCACTTCCGTGTGGATCGTGTCATTGGTCACTATCAGGAGATGTTACCGAAATCTCCAACTACCCGATAAAATTTAGAAAATAGGTACAAGCAAATGATGTTAAAACCCTCTATTGATACCTTGCTCGACAAGGTTCCATCAAAATATTCACTCGTAATCTTGGAAGCAAAACGTGCCCACGAATTGGAAGCAGGTGCGCCAGCTACTCAAGGTTTCAAGTCTGAAAAATCAACTCTTCGCGCTTTAGAAGAAATCGAATCAGGAAACGTTACAATTCACCCAGATCCAGAAGGAAAACGTGAAGCAGTGCGTCGCCGTATCGAAGAAGAAAAACGCCGCAAAGAAGAAGAAGAAAAGAAAATCAAAGAGCAAATCGCTAAAGAAAAAGAAGATGGTGAAAAAATTTAAGGTTGGGGGGACTCAATCTTATTTTTTCTATTGCAAGAATGTACTGACAAGGAGGAGGTGAGAAGATGGCTATAGCCAAGATTATCGTGGATGTGCCTTTGATGCAGACGGACCAGCCCTATAGTTATAGAATTCCTGCGGAATTTGAGGGAATGTTGGAAGTTGGAATGCGGGTACATGTGCCCTTTGGTAAGGGTAATCGCCTGATTCAAGGGATTGTTCTTGGTTTGGAGTCTCAATCATCTGAAGAAGAGATAGAGCAAGATTTAAAAAATATTGTCGAGGTGTTGGATTTTTCTCCTGTTCTCACGCAAGAACAACTCTGGCTAGCTGAAGAGCTACGAAAGTCCGTCTTTTCTTATAAAATCTCTATCCTCAAGGCTATGTTACCGGGATTTTTAAACTCCAGCTATGACAAAATTCTCTATCCTATGGCAGGTCTGAGTCAGGAAGACCGAGAGCGCTTGTTTGGTTCAAAGGGTTCACTAGCCTTTTCTTCACTAGACCTTGCCAAACAAGCTGAAATGATGCGTTTGACTAGAAAAGGCCTGCTTGGTTTGGAATATCAGGCAGTCGATCAAAAGAAGGTCAAGACCCAGTCTTGGTATGAGGTGAATCTTGCTCAATTAGAGGGTGTTGAAATATCTGCGCGTGCCAAGAAAAAGTTGGAATTGAGAGACTATCTGCTGTCTCATCCTGAGAGTGCTTCCTTGGCTAGTTTGTTAGAGTCCTACTCGCGGGAGCAAGTCAACTTCTTTGTGGAACAAGGTGCTGTGACCATAGTCCAAAAGGAAGTTCAACGCTCGGCTGCTTATTTTGAAGGTATTGAAGCAAGTCAGCCTTTGGAATTGAATCCAGAGCAAAGACAGGCGCGTGATGCGGTTGTCAGTGCGATTGGCAGTCATCAGGCTCCCTTCCTCCTTCAAGGGATTACAGGAAGTGGGAAGACCGAGGTTTACTTGCAGATTATCCAAGGGGCTTTGGACAAGGGCAAGACAGCTATTTTGCTGGTGCCTGAGATTTCCTTGACTCCACAGATGACGGAGCGTTTTATTGCTCGTTTTGGTGAGAAAGTGGCCATTCTTCATTCAGGCCTTTCCAATGGTGAAAAGTACGACGAATGGCGCAAGGTGGAACGAGGAGATGCCCAAGTTGTGGTTGGCGCCAGATCGGCTATCTTTGCTCCGCTGAAAAATCTGGGTGTTATGATTATCGATGAGGAGCACGAAGCGACTTATAAGCAGGACAGCAATCCCCGATACCACGCCAGGGATATAGCTATTTTGAGGGCCCAGTATAATCAAGCAGCCCTGGTGCTTGGGTCTGCGACACCGAGCTTAGAGAGCCGTGCGCGAGCTGGAAAAGGCGTCTATCAACACTTACGTCTGACCCAACGTGCCAATCCTTTGGCTACAATCCCTGAGGTTCAAGTGATTGACTTTCGGGACTATATCGGACAAAATGAGACGTCAAACTTTACGCCTCCTTTGCTAGATGCTATCCAAGATCGTCTTGCTAAAAAAGAGCAGGTAGTTCTCATGCTCAATCGCCGTGGCTATTCTAGCTTTGTCATGTGTCGGGAGTGTGGGACGGTGGATACGTGTCCCAACTGTGATATTTCTTTGACCCTGCACATGGATACCAAGACCATGAATTGCCATTATTGTGGTTTTTCAAAGGACATTCCTCATGTTTGCCCCAACTGTAAGAGTCGCAGTATTCGTTACTACGGGACGGGGACACAGAAGGCTTATGACGAGCTAGCAGAACTCTTTCCCCAGGCCCGCATTTTGCGGATGGATGTGGATACGACTCGAAAGAAAGGCAGTCACCAAGCCTTGCTTGACCAGTTTGGTCGAGGGGAAGCAGATATTTTACTAGGAACTCAGATGATTGCTAAGGGATTGGATTTTCCCAATGTGACTTTGGTCGGAGTGCTCAATGCGGATACGGCATTGAATCTACCAGATTTCCGTTCTTCTGAGAGAACCTTCCAGCTCTTGACTCAGGTGGCAGGCCGTGCAGGTCGTGCGGAAAAAGCTGGGCAGGTCTTGATCCAGTCTTACAATCCTGAGCACTATGCCATTCGTTTTGCCAAGGATCAGGATTACGAAGGCTTTTATACCTATGAAATGGGTATCAGACGACAACTAGGCTATCCACCTTACTATTTCACCATTGGCATTACCCTTTCTCACAAGAAAGAAGAAGAGGTGGTCAAACGTGCCTATGAAGTCATGAACATTTTGCGGTCAGGATTATCAGAGAACAGTCACATTCTGGGGCCAACGCCCAAACCCATCGCCCGTACTCACAACCTCTATCATTACCAGATTTTAATTAAATACCGTTTAGAAGATGAGCTGGGGCCGACCCTCAATCAGGTCTTGGCCTTGACTCAAGAACGGGAAAATAGTGAGCTCCGTCTCAGCATTGACCATGAGCCACAGCAATTTTTATAAGAAGGAGAAGATATGACAAAATTAATCTTTATGGGGACACCCGATTTTTCAGCAACAGTCTTAAAAGGACTTTTGACAGATGACCGTTACGAAATTCTAGCTGTTGTAACCCAGCCAGACCGTGCCGTCGGTCGTAAAAAAGTTATTCAAGAAACCCCAGTCAAGCAGGCGGCCAAGGAAGCAGGGCTTCCTATTTATCAACCTGAAAAATTATCTGGAAGTCCTGAGATGGAAGCTATTATGAAGCTAGGAGTGGATGGAATTGTGACCGCTGCTTTTGGGCAGTTTCTTCCAAGTAAACTCCTTGATAGCATGGACTTTGCTGTCAACGTTCACGCCTCCCTTCTTCCAAAACACCGTGGTGGTGCGCCTATCCATTATGCCTTGATTCAAGGTGATGAGGAAGCTGGTGTGACCATTATGGAAATGGTTAAGGAAATGGATGCAGGGGATATGATTTCTCGTCGTAGCATTCCTATCACGGATGAGGACAATGTTGGTACCTTGTTTGAAAAATTGGCGCTAGTTGGTCGTGATTTGCTTTTGGATACTTTACCTGCCTACATTGCTGGGGAAATCAAACCTGAACCGCAGGATCCAAGTCAGGTTACCTTCTCTCCAAATATCAAGCCAGAAGAAGAAAAACTAGATTGGACTAAAAGCAATCGTCAACTCTTTAACCAAATCCGTGGAATGAATCCGTGGCCTGTTGCCCATACTTTCCTTAAGGGCGACCGCTTTAAGATTTATGAAGCACTACTAGTGGAAGGTAAGGGAAGTCCAGGTGAGATTCTTTCTATCGGCAAGAAAGAATTGATTGTCGCAACGGCAGAAGGGGCTCTATCCCTCAAACAAGTGCAGCCAGCTGGTAAACCTAAGATGGACATTGCTTCCTTCCTCAACGGAGTTGGACGTACATTGACTGTAGGAGAACGATTTGGTGACTAAAGTAGAAACGGCTAGAAGTTTAGCTCTAGCAGTATTAGAGGATGTTTTTATCAATCAAGCATACTCAAATATCGCCTTAAATAAGCATCTCAAGGGGAGTCAACTTTCGACAGCAGACAAGGGCTTGGTGACCGAGCTAGTCTATGGAACGGTAGCCCGTAAACTGACTCTGGAATGGTACCTATCCCACTTTATCGAAGACAGAGATCAGTTAGACAGCTGGCTCTATGTCCTTCTTCTCATGAGTGCCTACCAACTCCGCTATTTGGATAAAATTCCAGATCATGCTGTGGTCAATGAAGCAGTAGAATTGGCCAAAGTCCGTAAAAAAGGCAGTGAAAAATTAGTCAACGCCGTCCTTCGTCGTATTCTGCGTGAAGGCTGGCCAGATATTGCCAGCATCAAGCGAAAAAACAAGCGTGATTCCATTGTCTATTCTCTCCCAGTTTGGCTAGTTGCCAAACTCAAGGAAGAATACGGAGAAGAGCGAGCGCAGGCTATTTTTGAAAGCCTTTTGGTGCGCAACAAGGCCAGCATCCGAGTGACTGATTTAAGTCGAAAAGAGGAAATCCAAGCCTTGTTGGAGGCCAGTGCTTCATCCTTGTCTCCTTCAGGTCTGGTTAAGGAGCAAGGGCATTTTGCAGGCCATGATTTGTTTGCGGATGGAGCCATTACCATCCAAGACGAGTCCAGTCAACTGGTTGCTCCCACTCTTGATTTACAAGGTAATGAGCAGGTCCTAGATGCCTGTGCGGCTCCGGGTGGGAAAACAGCCCATATAGCCTCTTATCTCACGACAGGTCAGGTTACTGCTCTGGACTTGTACGACCATAAGTTGGACTTAATCCAAGAAAATGCCCAACGTTTAGGAGTTGCAGATCGGGTTCAAACGCAAAAATTAGATGCCAGAAAGGTGCATGAGTTTTTTGGTCAGGATTCATTTGATAAGATTTTGGTGGATGCTCCCTGTTCAGGAATTGGTCTTCTGCGTCGCAAACCAGACATCAAATACAATAAAGAAACGGCAGATTTCGCGTCCTTACAGGAAATTCAGCTAGAAATATTAGGTAGTGTTTGTCAAACACTAGGCAAAGGTGGTATAATGACTTATAGTACCTGTACTATTGTCTCAGAGGAGAATTTTAAAGTCGTTGAGGCGTTTTTAGAAAGTCATCCTGAATTCGAGCAGGTAAAACTAGAACATGAATGTAAGGATATCATGAAAGACGGCTGTATCCTCATCACACCTGAATTGTATGGAAGTGATGGATTCTTCATCAGTCAATTTCGCAAGATATCAGATTAGGAAGGAACTAACACATGGAAATTTCATTATTAACAGATGTTGGTCAGAAACGAACAAATAACCAAGACTATGTCAACCATTTTATTAATCGCGCAGGACGTCCAATGATTATCCTAGCTGATGGGATGGGAGGTCATCGCGCAGGGAATATCGCTAGTGAGATGGCAGTAACAGACCTAGGTGTAGCCTGGGTTGATACACAAATTGATACAGTCAATGAAGTTCGTGAGTGGTTTGCTCACTATCTAGAAATTGAAAATCAAAAGATTCATCAATTGGGACAAGATGAAGCCTACAAAGGAATGGGAACAACCCTTGAGGCTGTTGCTATTATTGATAATCAGGCTATTTATGCCCACATTGGAGATTCTCGTATCGGTTTAATTCGTGGAGAAGAATACCACCAGTTAACGAGCGACCATTCCTTGGTCAATGAATTGCTCAAGGCGGGTCAATTGACACCTGAAGAAGCAGCTAGCCACCCACAGAAAAATATTATTACTCAATCTATCGGTCAAAAAGACGAAATTCAGCCTGATTTTGGAATAATCACCCTCGAGCCGGGAGACTATCTCTTACTTAATAGTGATGGATTGACAAATATGATTTCAGGAAGTGAAATCTATGATATCGTAACCAGCGATATTTCTTTGGCAGATAAGGCAGCAACCTTGATTCGTTTTGCAAACAATGCAGGTGGGTTAGACAACATCACAGTTGCCCTTATTGCTGTTAATGAGGAGGCGACAGAATGATCCAAATCGGCAAAATTTTTGCCGGGCGGTATCGAATTATCAAACAGATTGGTCGAGGGGGCATGGCAGATGTTTACTTGGCCAAGGATTTGATTCTAGATGGGGAAGAAGTGGCAGTGAAGGTCCTGAGGACCAACTACCAGACAGATCCGATTGCTGTGGCACGTTTTCAGCGGGAAGCGAGAGCTATGGCAGATCTGGACCATCCTCATATCGTTCGGATTACAGATATCGGTGAAGAAGAGGGGCAACAGTATCTCGCAATGGAATATGTTGCTGGATTAGACCTCAAACGCTATATCAAGGAACATCACCCTCTTTCAAATGAAGAAGCGATTCGAATCATGGGACAAATCCTCTTGGCTATGCGCTTAGCCCATACTCGAGGAATTGTTCACAGAGATTTAAAACCGCAAAATATCCTTTTGACACCAGATGGGACTGCCAAGGTTACAGACTTTGGGATTGCAGTAGCCTTTGCAGAGACAAGTCTAACTCAGACCAACTCAATGCTAGGTTCTGTGCATTATTTATCGCCAGAGCAGGCGCGTGGTTCTAAAGCGACTGTACAGAGCGATATCTATGCCATGGGGATTATATTCTATGAGATGTTGACTGGCCATATCCCTTACGATGGGGATAGTGCAGTAACCATCGCCCTCCAGCATTTCCAGAAACCTCTGCCGTCGGTTATAGCTGAAAATCCATCTGTGCCTCAGGCTTTAGAGAATGTTGTTATCAAGGCAACTGCCAAGAAATTAACAGATCGCTACAAATCAGTTGCTGAGATGTATGTGGATTTGTCTAGCAGCTTATCTTACAATCGTCGCAATGAACCAAAGTTAGTCTTTGACGATGTGACGAAGGCGGACACCAAGACTCTTCCTAAAGTTCCACAAAGTACCTTGACTTCTATTCCTAAAGCTTCGGTGAAAGAAGAACCTCCTCAAGTAAAAAAAGCGACTCCGCAGGTCGAAGAGCAAGAGCCTACGCCAAAATTAAAGAAAAAGCGGAAGTTTAAAGCTCGATATTTGATTATTTTGGCAAGTGTTCTATTAGTAGCTGCTTCTTTAATCTGGATTTTCTCTAGAACACCGGCAACAATTTCCATTCCGAATGTGGCTGGGCAAACTGTTGCTGAAGCTAAAGAGGCTCTTAAAAAAGCTAATTTCGAAGCAGGTGAAGAAAAATCAGAAGCTAGTGATACAGTAGCAGAAGGACGTGTCATTCGAACAGATCCTGAAGCGGGTAGTAGTCGAAAAGAAGGGACAAAGGTCAATTTGATTGTTTCTTCTGGTAAGCAATCTTTCCAATTGAGTAATTATGTCGGTCGGAAATATACTGATGTTGTAGCTGAACTTAAGGATAAGAAGGTTCCTGAAAATCTCATTAAGATGGAAGAGGAAGAATCCAGCGAAAGTGAACCAGGAACAGTTCTAAGACAAACACCAGCAGCAGGAACTACGTATGACTTATCAAAGGCTAGTACGATTGTTTTAACAGTTGCTAAAAAGGTAACTAGTGTAACCATGCCGGGTTATATCGGTTCAAGTCTTGAATTCACTAAAAATAACTTGATTCAAATTGTTGGGGTGAAAGAGGCTAATATTGAAGTTGTTGAAGTGTCAACTGCTCCTGAAGGAACAGCAGAAGGAAAGGTTGTGGATCAGACTCCAAAAGCGGGTGAAAAAATTGATCTAGCCAGCACACGTATTAAAATTTCGATTTATAAACCCAAAACACCACCATCAAGTTCCTCTTCAACGCCAGTTCAACGTGGTAACCAAGGTTCCACTACTACTCCAAATCAAGGGAATCAACAAGGTGGCCAGCAAGGTAATCAACAAGGAACGGTTCCTACACCAAGTCAACCAAGTAGTGAAGGAAACCATGAAACTCCTTGATAATAAGCTGATCTTTGTCATGATTTCATGGCAAAGATTTTTTTTGACTCCAGATTTGTGATAGAATAGAGAGAGTTGATAAAAGGAGGAACGCATGGAAGAATCAAGAGAATTAAATGCCGTCATCGATGTGATTATGTTAGCTGGAACCATTCTTCTCAAAAGTGGCTCAGAGATTCATCGTGTAGAAGATACCATGATCCGTATTGCGCATTCGCAAGGGATTGTGGATTGCAATGTTCTTGCCATGCCTGCCGCTATCTTTTTCTCCATTGAAAATACCAATATTTCGCGAATGAAACGCGTGACTTCCTCTTCTTATAACATTGAAAAAGTCTGCGATGTGAACCAGATTTCTCGTCAACTGGTTGGGGGGCGAATTGATTTAGAGACAGCCTTCAAGCAATTGACGGCCTTGCAAGCCCAACCCCTTCCCTATACCAAGTTGCAGGTGACTCTGGCTGCGACCTTTAGTGCCCCTTTCTTTTCAGTTATGTTTAGTGGAAACATCTACGACGCACTTGGGGCAGGAGTAGCTACCTTATTTGGTTTTGCCTTTTCCCTCTATGTGGAAAAATTTATCCGAATTCCTTTTGTGACAGCCTTTGCTGGAGCCTTTGTCTTTGGGCTGATAGCCCAGTTTTGGGCTCGTTACACAGGCTTTCCTTCAACGGCAGACTTGATTATAGCAGGAGCAGTCATGCCTTTTGTACCAGGAATTGCTCTGACAAATGCCGTACGGGATATCATGACAAATCATATCAACTCTGGTATGAGCAAGATGTTTGAATCTTTGCTCATTACCCTCGCCTTAGGGGCTGGTACATCTGTAGCCCTAGTATTAATGACCTAATATGACACTAACAACTATCTTACTACAAGCCATTGCGAGCCTACTCGCTATTATTACTTTTTTAATTGTTTTGAATGTACAGCGCTCTATGTTGTTACCTGCTGGTATTCTTGGGATGGGCGTCTGGATTCTGTATATTTTACTCAAGGATCCTACAAATGTCATTGTGGCTACTTTTATAGCTGCGGTAATAGGATCTTGTATTAGTCAAATTTTAAGTATTCTCTATAAGACACCGGTGGTTGTTTTTGTATTGGCAATTTTAGCTCCCTTAGTCCCAGGCTATTTATCTTATCGGACGACTGCTTTTTTTGTTACTGGAGATTATAATCATGCAATTGCCAGTGCTACCTTGGTTGTCATGCTGGCTTTGGTGATTTCTATTGGAATGGCTAGTGGAACAGTGATTCTCAGACTTTATTCCTACTTACGAAAACCGCAAAATAGTTAGACTAATAAGGGACTTGATTTGGTGAATCAAGTCTTTTTTCTCTCTTTTACTGCCATTTGTGATAAAATAGTAATGAACGATTTTTTACATGAATGAAAAAACAGAGGTAAATATGACAATCGGTATTGATAAGATTGGTTTTGCAACCAGTCAATATGTCTTGAAATTACAAGATTTAGCAGTAGCGAGGGGAGTGGACCCCGAAAAATTTAGCAAGGGACTCTTGTTAAATGAAATTAGTATTGCGCCCATGACTGAGGACATCGTAACCTTGGCGGCGAGTGCAAGTAACTCGATTTTGACTGATAAAGAAAAAGAAGAAATTGACATGGTCATCGTTGCGACTGAGTCAGGAATTGACCAGAGTAAGGCTGCTGCGGTCTTTGTGCATGGATTGTTGGGTATTCAGCCCTTTGCTCGTAGTTTCGAGATTAAAGAAGCCTGCTATGGAGCAACAGCTGCCCTCCATTATGCAAAACTGCATGTGGAAAATTCTCCAGAGTCCAAGGTCTTGGTCATTGCCAGTGATATTGCCAAATACGGTATTGAAACTCCAGGAGAACCTACTCAGGGTGCTGGAAGTGTAGCCATGTTGATTACACAAAATCCACGCATTATGGCCTTTAATAATGACAATGTGGCTCAGACCCGTGACATCATGGATTTCTGGCGTCCTAACTATTCAAGTACTCCTTTTGTAAACGGTTTGTATTCGACTCAGCAATATCTTGATAGTCTTACGACAACTTGGGATGAGTACAAGAAACGCTATGATTGGACTATGAATGATTTTGCAGCTATCTGTTTCCACTTGCCTTATCCTAAGTTGGCCCTAAAAGGCTTGCGCAAGATAATGGACAAGAATCTACCGCAGGAAAAAAAGGATAATCTGCAAGAAAACTTTGACAAATCAATTCTCTACAGTCAGATGATTGGGAATATCTATACAGGTTCCCTCTTCCTCGGTCTCCTATCTCTTTTGGAAAATGCGGAGACTTTGAAGGCTGGAGATAAAATCGCCCTCTACAGTTATGGAAGTGGAGCTGTGGCTGAGTTTTTCAGTGGTGAATTGGTTGAGGGTTATGAAGCTTATCTGGATAAAGACCGATTGAACAAGCTCAACCAAAGAACTACCCTATCTGTTGCAGACTATGAAAAAGTCTTCTTTGAGGAAGTAGACTTAGATGAAACAAATTCTGCCCAGTTTGCTGGCTATGAAAATCAAGATTTTGCCTTGGTTGAAATTGTCGACCACCAACGCCGTTATAGCAAGGTTGAAAAATAATGAAGATAAGTTGGAATGGATTTTCTAAAAAATCATACCATGAGCGCCTTGAGTTGTTGCGAGCTCAGGCGCTCCTTAGTCCTGAAAAGCAAAGGAGTCTGGAGCAGGATGAACAAGTCAGCTTGGCTGTTGCAGACCAGCTTAGTGAGAATGTGGTGGGGACTTTTTCTCTGCCTTATTCCATCATTCCAGAGCTTTTGGTGAATGGTCAGGATTACACAGTTCCCTATGTGACAGAAGAGCCTTCTGTGGTTGCTGCGGCCAGCTATGCCAGCAAAATCATCAAGCGAGCAGGCGGTTTTAACGCTCAAGTCCATGAGCGCCAGATGATTGGGCAGGTAGCACTTTATCAAGTTGCTAATCCTGAACAAGCGCAAGAGAAGATTGCAAACAAAAAGACTGAGCTCTTGGAACTTGCCAATCAAGCCTATCCTTCTATCGTCAAACGTGGAGGTGGGGCGCGTGATCTGCATGTAGAGCAGATCAAAGGTGAAACAGACTTTCTCGTTGTTTATCTCCATGTCGATACCCAGGAAGCTATGGGTGCTAATATGCTCAACACCATGCTGGAAGCCTTGAAACCAGTCTTAGAAGAACTCAGTCAGGGACAGAGTCTCATGGGAATCCTGTCTAATTACGCGACCGATTCTCTGGTGACTGCAAGCTGTCGTATCGCCTTTCGATACTTGAGCCGCCAAAAGGATCAAGGACGAGAAATTGCGGAGAAGATAGCCTTGGCTAGTCAGTTTGCGCAGGCTGATCCTTACCGAGCTGCTACTCATAATAAAGGGATTTTTAATGGTATAGATGCCATTTTGATTGCCACTGGTAATGACTGGCGTGCCATCGAAGCCGGGGCCCATGCCTTTGCCAGTCGAGATGGACATTACCAAGGTCTTAGTCAATGGACGCTGGACCTTGAAAGAGAAGAATTGGTCGGTGAGATGACCCTGCCCATGCCTGTAGCGACCAAGGGTGGCTCTATCGGTCTCAACCCTCGTGTAGCCCTCAGTCATGAATTACTGGGAAATCCTTCTGCCAAAGAATTAGCTCAGATTATCGTGTCTATCGGTCTCGCCCAAAACTTTGCAGCCCTGAAAGCCTTGGTGAGTACAGGAATCCAACAAGGTCACATGAAGTTGCAGGCCAAATCCTTAGCACTCCTCGCAGGTGCCAGTGAATCCGAGGTAGCTCCCCTAGTCGAGCGCCTTATCGCAGATAAAACCTTTAACCTAGAGACAGCCCAGCGCTATCTCGAAAACTTAAGATCATAAAAAAACTCAGACCGATCGGTCTGAGTTTTCTTGTGCTTATACTCTTCGAAAATCAAATTCAAACCACGTCAGCTTCGCCTTACCGTACTCAAGTACAGCCTGCGGCTAGCTTCCTAGTTTGCTCTTTGATTTTCATTGAGTATTAAATACTTTTTCCAGGTAATAGAGTAACTGGTAAAAAGTAACCAGTTGTCGCGACTTCCTTGCCTTCGATCTTCTGCAAGAGGAGGTCAACAGTGAGGCAGGCAATTTCTTCCATAGGTTGCTTCACAGTCGTCAAATGAGGATAGTAATTCTCGATAAAGTAGGTCCCATCATAGCCAATGACTTTAAGCTCTTCTGGGACAGAAATGCCCAGTTCCTGAGCAATTTTAATGACTAGAATAGCAGTCAAATCATCCGAAGCAAAGATGGCATCTGGCTTTTGTCGAGTTAAGATATTCTTGATTTCCATTTCTTTTCTGACAGGAGAAAAGTCACTGGAAACATTGATAATAGGAGCTTTGGGGAGTACAGAAGCAAAACCAGCGTGGCGTAGTCCAGTTGGCGAATTGGAATTGTCATTCCCTGTAATCATGATGATAGACTGGGCGCCTGTCTTGACCAAGGTCTGGGCAGCAAGAACCCCACCAGCATAGTTGTCAGAGGAGACGACAGGAATGTCTGGTGACAGATTGCGGTCAAAGGAAATAATCGGCGCTGTCACACGATTGTAGTCTTCTATTCCCAAGTTGTGACTACCAGAAATGATGCCGTCCACCTGATTAGCTTCCAACATTTCGATGTACTCGCGTTCCTTCTCAGAATCGTGCTCACTGTTGCAGATGATGGTCTTGTAACCATTTTTGAAGAGTTGGTGTTCCAGCTTATCAATCAATTCTGCATAGAAAACATTGGAAATATTTGGGAAAATCAAACCGATTAACTTAGCTGATTTTCCTTGCAGACTACGAGCTAGGTTGTTGGGTTTATAGCCCAATTCTCGCATGGCTTCATTTACCTTTTGAATGGTTTTCTCAGAGAGATAGCCTTTTTTATTGATAACCCTAGAAACGGTAGTAGGGCTGACGCCTGCAAGTTTTGCGACATCAGTTAGTTTTGCGACCATAATCTAATTCATAGTAAGTTCCAGTTGGGTTTCCAGATTTGATCAGGATACCATTTTGGTCTGCATGTGGGAAGACACGACCAGAAAATACTTTTTCTCCTTTATTGATGAAAATTTCAAAGACAGAGTTATCGATGAAAATTGTAGCAGTAGTAGCCTGATTCTCGATAGGGCAAGAACGAGTAGTTCCAAATTCTTGGGCGTATTGTTCTCCAGCCTGGCTACGATCTACTGTCACTTGACCATTTACAAGGTCAAAGTTGATGGAAAGTCCCTTGCCTTCTTGATCAGCTAGTAAGACAATCTCGCTCTGGCTATTAGCTTCCAAGCTGAGTTCAAGTTCGTAAGTGTTCTTAGTTTGGGCACGATTTGAGAAGGCTTCTTCAGAGGCACGAAGGTCCTTGACAGCTGCGACTGGGAATTGGTAGAGTTTACCGTCTTTGATAGTGAGTTCTTTGACCAAAGAGAAGGTTCCTTGGTGGTCAAAACTGTCAGATGGATATGAAACATCAGGCAAGCCAAGCCAGCTAACAGCTAGAGCACGTCCATCAGGAGCGTTGAAGGCTTGAGTTGCATAGGCTTCGAAACCATAGTCCATGTTTTGAAGTTGAGACACATCTACCATTTTAGCATTTTCAGGGTCAAAGGAAACCCCAATCTTATACATATTTGGAAAGATATTATCGTAGTCTAGAACTTTCTTATCCAATCCCTGTGGGCAGTATAGAAGGACAGGTTGCTCGCCTACAAAGACCAGATTTGGGCATTCCATCATGTAGGCAGTACGGTCGTTAGCAAAGTCAAGGTCGCCAACGGCTTGCCAGTTTGTGTAGTCGTTGTCTACAGCCTTGTAGAGACGGACGAAGCCTTTTTTCTCCAAGTCCTGTCCACCGACGATAGCATAGTATTGGCCCTTGAAGTTAAAAATTTGCGGATCGCGGAAGTGGTCAGTTGAGTCAGCAGGCTGGTCAATCAAGATCTTGTCAATCTTCGTAATCTTACCATCCTTGTCCATCAAGGCCCCAATCTGATATGGGTGACGAATCCAGTTTTCATCACGGACATTTCCTGTATAGAATAGGAATAAGCTATCGCCAAACTGCATGGCAGAACCAGAGTAGGCACCGTGGCTATCTAATGGAGTATCAGGAAAAACTTTGACTCCAGTTTCTCTAAAGTGAACTAAGTCCTCGCTTTCCAATTGAACCCAAGATTTCAAACCGTGGGCTGCACCAAAAGGAAAGTTTTGATAAAAAACAACCCACTTCCCATCAAAGTAGGAAAAGCCATTTGGGTCGTTGAGAAGTCCTGTTTTTGGCTCAACATGGTAATGAGTATGCCATGGAGATTGAGCCATATTTTCCTTTATATGTTGAATTTCTTCTTGTGTCCAATCTTGATAAAGTCTGTAACGACGCTCAGTTGTCCATTCCATTCATTCATTCCTCCAAAAATCTTATCACTTTTAATAGTAACCGTTTTCGATAAAAAATGCAAGCCTTTTATGTTAAAAAAGAGAAAAAACTGTCAAACGTTTATCATAAATTAAAATCAGAAAATCAATCAACTTTTTACGAAAATATGAAAGATAATGAAATTAAAGTCTTTTTAATCATGATTCTAAACTTATTTTTTCAAGGAACACCTGATAAAATAGTCAAAAACAATCAATCTAAAGCGTGTCCACTAAGTGGATAGAATATTTTTCTGCAAAACGCTTGACATATTTTTGAAACATGATAAAATAATAGTCGTAAGGGCGGATAAAATCGCTTTCAAACAAGAACAAAATGTTATATAAGGAGATTTTTGCAAATGAACAATCAGGAAATTGCAAAAAAAGTCATCGATGCCTTGGGAGGACGTGAAAATGTCAACAGTGTTGCCCACTGTGCGACTCGTCTACGTGTCATGGTCAAAGATGAAGGAAAAATCAATAAAGAAGTGATTGAGAACTTGGAAAAAGTTCAAGGTGCTTTCTTTAACTCAGGTCAATACCAAATCATCTTTGGTACAGGTACAGTTAACAAAATGTACGATGAAGTTGTTGCACTTGGTTTGCCAACATCATCTAAAGATGACATGAAAGCAGAAGCTGCCAAACAAGGGAACTGGTTCCAACGTGCTATCCGTACTTTCGGTGACGTTTTCGTTCCAATCATCCCAGTTATCGTAGCAACAGGTCTCTTCATGGGTGTGCGTGGTCTCTTGACTGCTCTTGGAATGACACTTCCAGCTGACGTGACAACTTACACTCAAATCTTGACAGATACAGCCTTCATCATCTTGCCAGGTTTGGTTGTCTGGTCAACCTTCCGTGTATTCGGTGGAAATCCAGCCGTTGGTATCGTTCTTGGTATGATGCTTGTTTCTGGCTCACTTCCAAACGCTTGGGCGGTAGCTTCAGGTGGTGAAGTAACAGCTATGAACTTCTTTGGTTTCATCCCTGTTGTTGGTTTGCAAGGTTCTGTTCTTCCAGCCTTCATCATCGGGGTTGTCGGAGCTAAATTTGAAAAAGCTGTCCGCAAGGTTGTTCCAGATGTGATTGATCTCTTGGTAACGCCATTCGTGACACTTTTGGTCATGTCTATCCTTGGACTCTTTGTCATTGGACCAGTCTTCCACGTCGTTGAAAACTACATCCTTATCGCTACAAAAGCGATTCTTAGCTTACCATTTGGTCTTGGTGGTTTCTTGATCGGTGGGGTTCACCAATTGATCGTCGTGTCAGGTGTGCACCACATCTTCAACTTGCTTGAAGTGCAATTGCTTGCTGCTGACCATGCTAACCCATTCAACGCTATCATCACAGCTGCTATGACAGCTCAAGGTGCTGCGACTGTTGCGGTTGGTGTTAAAACTAAAAATCCAAAACTGAAAACACTTGCTTTCCCAGCTGCTCTTTCTGCCTTCCTCGGTATTACAGAGCCTGCTATCTTCGGGGTGAACTTGCGCTTCCGTAAACCATTCTTCCTTTCATTGATTGCTGGTGCAATCGGTGGTGGATTGGCTTCAATCCTTGGACTTGCTGGTACTGGTAATGGTATCACCATCATCCCTGGTACAATGCTTTACATCGGTAACGGACAACTTGCCCAATACCTTCTTATGGTAGCTGTATCATTTGCCCTTGGTTTTGCTCTTACTTACATGTTTGGTTATGAGGATGAAAAAGAAGTTGCTACTGAAGTAGAGACAGAACGTTTGGTCCAAGAAGAAACAACTGGTAACATTCCAGCAGCTCTTCAAAATGAAACACTTGTAACTCCTATCGTTGGTGATGTTGTCGCTCTTGCTGATGTCAATGATCCAGTCTTCTCAAGTGGAGCTATGGGACAAGGTATCGCTGTGAAACCAAGTCAAGGTGTGGTATATGCACCAGCTGATGCTGAAGTTTCAATTGCCTTTCCAACAGGACACGCTTTTGGTTTGAAAACAACTGATGGTGCTGAAGTTTTGATCCACGTTGGTATCGACACTGTAACAATGAACGGTGAAGGTTTTGAAGCAAAAGTTGCTCAAGGTGACAAGGTTAAAGCTGGCGATGTTCTTGGAACATTTGATTCAAACAGAATCGCTGCAGCTGGTCTTGATGATACAACAATGGTTATCGTTACAAACACAGCTGACTACGCTTCAGTAGATCCAGTCGCAACAGGTTCAGTTGCTAAGGGGGATGCTGTGATCGAAGTGAAAATCTAATACTCTTCGAAAATTAAATTCAAACCATGTCAGCTTCGCCTTGCCGTAGATATATGTAACTGACTTCGTCAGTCTTATCTACAACCTCAAAGCATTGCTTTGAGCAACCTTCGGCTAGCTTCCTAGTTTGCTCTTTGATTTTCATTGAGTACAATATTCCCTCTCACAATGAAAACGAACAAATGACATGTTTGTTCGTTTTTGCTTGAATGGTAAGATTTA
>CAJZGT010000011.1 GCA_916048145.1 uncultured Streptococcus sp. | reverse complement strand
GCTACAACCGTGATGTTTTAACCAAAATGCTGGATGACAACCACCTGCTGGCTCATCATCTCTTTACCGCCCAACCGCATATCTTTGTCAGCAAGACCAATCCTCTGGCAAAGAAAGACAAGGTCAAACTATCTGATTTAGAAAACTTCCCTTACCTCAGCTATGACCAAGGAACTCATAACTCCTTCTACTTTTCAGAAGAGATTCTCTCGCAGGAATACCACAAAAAATCTATCGTAGTCAGCGACCGTGCCACCCTCTTTAACCTCTTGATTGGTCTGGATGGATACACTATCGCAACAGGGATTTTGAACAGCAACCTCAACGGAGACAATATTGTTTCTATCCCACTGGATATTGATGACCCTATCGAGCTGGTCTATATCCAGCATGAAAAAACCAGCCTATCCAAGATGGGCGAACGCTTTATCGACTATCTCCTAGAAGAAGTCCAGTTTGATAGTTGAGAATAGTATTGAGATATATGGAGACAAAAATGAAAAAGATTATACTTGCGAGTACAGTTGTCCTATCTATTTTAGGGTTCACTCAAGCAACTGTCCAGGCTCAAGAAAATAAAGCAGAGTCAGTACGAGAAAATGTAACAATTCCTCATTCAAGTACTTCAAAAATCGAAAACCAAGAAAAACCGAAAGAGAAGGTCGAAAAACCAGACAATTCTTCTAAAATTGACGATAAAGAAGAAAAAATAGAGAAAAAAACTCCTGCTACAGAAGAGAAGAAGTCTGAAGTAAAAAAAGAAGAAACAAAAGTTGAAAAAATCAAAGAAGGTTGGCAAGAAGAAAATAATAACTGGCGCTTTTACGAACACAATAAACCTGTTACCAACTGGAAAAAAATCCAAGGAAAGTGGTACTACTTCAACAAAGATGGAAATCGACTAAGCAATACAACCTTTGATGGTTATGTATTCAATAAAGATGGAGTAATGGCTGAGAACGGTTGGAACTTCATCCATGGAAAGTGGTACTTCGCTAATTCTTCTGGAAAAATTTCTCAAAATAAATGGGAAAAAATTGCTGATTCTTGGTATTACTTCGACAAAGATGGGATCATGCTTAGTAATACAACTATTAACAGCTACTTGCTGACAAATAATGGAGCAATGGCCACAAACGGCTGGGCAAAAATCGACCAAAATTGGTACTATGCAACATCCTCTGGAAAAATTTCTCAGAATAAATGGGAAAAAATTAATGATATTTGGTACTATTTTGACAAAACAGGTATTATGTTCAGTAACCAATGGCAAGGTAATTATTATCTAAAATCAAGTGGTGCCATGGCTGAAAAAGAGTGGATTTTTGATAAGACCTACAATAGCTGGTTCTACCTAAAAGAGAATGGAACATTTGCAAACCGAGAATGGATTGGAACTTACTATCTCAAATCTGGTGGTTATATGGCTAAAAGTGAGTGGATTTTTGATAAGTACTATAATTCTTGGTATTATCTAAAAGAAAACGGACAATATGTCACTAATATTTATAAAATCTCCGGAAAAGATCATATCTTTAAAAATGATGGTAGGTGGGTTAGTGAAGTTCCTGAGGGGTTTGTAAAAGGCCAATACAGTAAAACCATCTTTTTAGATCCTGGACATGGGGGAAGAGACTCAGGTGCATACTATTACAATGTCGCTGAAAAAGACCTCAACATGCAGGTGTATCGTAAATTACGCAAAAAATTAGAAGAACTTGGCTACAAAGTTCTCACTTCACGTGATAGTGATATTGACGTAGATTTTATTACAGAACGTTCTCGTATGGTTAACAAGACTAACTCTGACATCTTTATTAGTATTCACTTCAATGCGACTGGTAGTGCATACTCAAAATCTAGTGGTATTCAAACCTATTCCTATAGTGATGAACATAACTATCCAAGCAAAATCAACCCATACTGGCATAACCATCCTGACCGTATGAGCGAAAGCAAGCGCCTCGCAGCCGCTATCCATTCTTCATTGTTAGCTGAAACTGGTGCTAAAGATGCTGGTTTATTGGAAAGAAGCTTTGCCGTTCTTCGAGAAACTGCTAAACCAGCCGTCCTCCTAGAGCTAGGTTATATAGATAATTTCGCTGAAAATCAACAGATTCGAGATAGCCACTATCAAGATAAGCTTGTAGCAGGTATCGTGAAAGGAATTCAAAAATATTACGCTGGTAAGTAAAAAAGGGTCTCGAGAAATCTCGAGGCCTTTTCTATTTGTCTTCTTTTTTATCTTTATCAGGAAAGAGATATCCAATACCAATGCAAGCTAGTACGCCCGCTCCAATTACCAAGCCACTTGAAATTGGTAAAAGGTCCAAAATTGCATTGGCGATGATAAAGGCAATAATCAAACACATCAGACTAGCCTTGTAATCTTTTTTTAAAAAATTCTCTAGAGTGAAAAAGAGGAACAAGCCTACCGGAATGAGTGACCAGAGGTTGACATCCAAACTTGGCCATCCAACAGAACCAAAATACAAAACCAAGGCTGAAACTAGCAAGAATCCAATACCTAATGCTTTTTCATTTTTATCTCCCATTACTTTTTTATGAACTTGACTTGTCTGATGTCGACGCTCGCATCTCTTACAAAAATTATTATAGCAGAGGTCAGTTTCAAGAACAAGCTCTGTTGCCTATCTGGTCTCTATCTCAGTCTAAGTGGTTCAATAGTTAAGATAAAAGAAAAGAAGCCCTAATGAGCTTCTTCATTCTAGCTATTTAACAGTATTTCCGAACTAAAACAATCGAAAGTTAGATTCTAAACTAGTTTTTCTAGTTCGAATTTTTCTTTTCCTTAGATTCTAGAGAAGTTTTGACTGCTTCACGATCAGCCTGTAGTTGAGCTAAATTCTTCTCCTCTTCCTCAAGTTTACTAGTATCTGGTTTTACACGATAATAAACATCTTCTGGTCTCGACAACATCGCTTCATATTGCTGTCCTGCAAACAGTCGCTCCTCGTCATGATTGCTTTTATCTGTTAGTTTTCCATCATCACCAGGTTTCATGACAACTCCACTTGGTACGGCAACTACTACAAATCCTCCAGCAACAGAATCTTTTACCCATGCACTGAGAGAAGCTGTCTCAGGGTTACGACTATCTTGACCTTTTGATATCTTTAATTCAACTACAGATTCGTACTTTTGATCATTTGTAAACCAAGTGGCATCTACTTCTCCAGAATTCTTAATAATGTATTCATTGCCAGATTGACTACGCCATGTGCCTTTCAAACTAGATAAATCATTATTTCTTAGTGCTTCAATATCCAGTTTCGGAACAGCAGTTTCTTCTTTTAGCTTGTCAACTAACTTCTCTGACTCAGCGATTTTTCTATCTAAACTAGCTAACTGCTCCTTGAGTTTTTGAATCTCCTCTTCTTTCTTCTTCTCATTCTCAGACGCTTTCGAAGTATCTATCGCTTCTTTACTTGTGTTCTCTTTTTTAGCAACTGAAGAAATGGCTTCATTTGACTCTTTATTTGCCTTATTAGATGAGAATAAGAAGATACTTGCTAGAATTGCAACAACCAAGAGACTAATGGCAATGCCAATATAGACTTTTATTTTAAATACCTTGCTCCTAATTGTAGCTGGAGAAGATCCTTTCACTCCCTTCGAGACAGTTGTTTTAGGATCATTTTCCTCTTCAAAATTTTTCTTAGTCATAGTATTCCTCCCATTTTTCACTATATTTTAAACAAATTCACAAGATTTGTCAGTATCCATGAATAGATGCACTTTCAAAAGAAAACCAATCAGCTAATCCTAAAATATTAGCATCAATAGAATCATCCATTAAACTCTATATCGAGTTTATTAACATAAATTATACCATAATTTTTAAGAATTTTATATATTTTTATAGTCTAACTATTATAACTAACGGAAGCTATCCTTTCATATTATTCCCTTATCTTTATAAAAATTCTAATAGGTGTAGTTTCTTATCATATTTCATATAGACTGTACTTCATCAAATAAATCTTGAGTTTTTACTATAATTGTAAAAGCACAATTTTGAATATATAGTTCGATACCGTATTTTGTGAAATCAGTAGAATACAAAAAATCTTCCTATTTTTAATAAGAAGATTTTTTTGTTTAATTACAGTCCATGCTTATAATTAAATGCATGAGCTTCAATTTCTTCAATAGTATCTGGAAAACGTTGTACTAATTTAGCATTTAATAATTTTTTCAAACTTGCTTGTGGAGTTAATTCTCCCATTTCTAATGCATGTCTTATGTACTCCCTAACTTTCCAGTATTGTTTAGCGTCTTCTATTAATACTTTTTTAAATTTTTTAGGTCGTGCAAATATCAATCTAACTACAAAAACAATCGCTGAAAAACTTAATACTGAACCAATATCTGATAAACCAATTGGAACACTTAATAACAAAATAATAAAAGCTGTAAATAATGGATGACTTTTAATAAAGTTTACTAATTTTTCCATATTAAATTCTTTCGTTAAGTGTTGAATATCCTTTTGTAGTACTGAAATATTTATTACACTTGCTTTTTCAGGGAAAGGGTAGTTTTTTTCTTTTAAATGACCATCAACTTCTAAATGGCACAAATCTTCACGTACAATAGGGTCAAAAAATCTAGCTTGATAAGTTTTAAACTTTGTTGCTGCTCTCTCTTCAGCCGCTGACAATGTTTTCTGGATACCAATTTTTGTTGCTGCATGTCCAAGTGTTAAACCAGAA
This sequence comes from uncultured Streptococcus sp., assembly GCA_916048145.1. Classification (GTDB taxonomy): domain Bacteria; phylum Bacillota; class Bacilli; order Lactobacillales; family Streptococcaceae; genus Streptococcus. Next base: position 13,083 of record CAJZGT010000011.1, on the reverse strand, counting down.
CTAACTTTCAATGAATCTGTAAATAATCCCATCTTTTATTTTCCTTGTCTTTTCTTTAATAATATTCCAAATCCTGACAGAATTGCTAGAACAAGCAAAGTTGTATTACTTTCTTTTGTTCCTGTATTTGGTAAAGTTTTTGCTTTTTCTACTCGTGAGTAACTCATTTTTTCGTTTTCTACTGCTTTAACAGCTGGAGCTGAGTATATTTCACGTTTTTCCTTCACAACAACTTTTCCTTGAGCGTCCAAAGTAACTTCTTTACCAGTTGCAAGAGCTTTTTGAAGTTCTTCAACATTGACTTCTGGAAGTGCTTTAGCAGTTGGAGCTACTTTAGGGACAGCAACTACTGTACCATCAGGAAGTGTTGCAACAACGTTTTCTTGAGCTTGTTCTGCAAGGTCAACGAGTTTATCGTATTCTGTTTGCAAATCTACCAACTTAGCGTGTTCTGTACGGTATGCAGACAACAAGTTTTCAAGAGTAGACTGTGCAGTCTTGAGTTCAGCTTTAGCTGTTTCAAGTTTAGCTTCAGCTTTTGCTTTCATATCTTGAGCAGTTGCTAGTTTAGCAGGTGCGTCCAAATATGCTTGCAATTGTTCAGCCAAGACTTTAGCTTCTTTCACAAGAGCATCTTTCTCTGCAATCAATTTGTCACTTTGTGCTTTCAAACTGTTGACTTTAGCTTCTTGAGCTTGTAGTTTAGCTGAAGCATCTTCAATAGCTTGTGACGCAGATTTTTGAACAGTTTTAGCTTCTTTAAGAGCGTCTTGGGCTTTTTCAAGAGCAACTTTCTTGTCATCTAGACTTGCTGAGAAGTTAGAGACTGCTTCACTTGCTTTAGCTTCACGAGTTTTAGCATTTGCAAGAGCAATTTCTGCCAAACGTAGGTTGTTTTCAGCAACTTGAGCTTGCAATGGCGTAGCCATTGCTCTAGCAAGAACTTTTTCAGCTTCAATTTTCAAGCTAAGTGCGCTTGCGTAATCAGTTGAAGCTTTTGTCAAAGCACGTTTAGCATTTTCTGATGCAGTTGTTGCTTGTTCAACATTTGATTTTGCTGTTGTGACAGCTTTTTCAAGGGATGCTGTGTCAGTTTCTTTGGTTAGTTTTTCACCAGAATAGATACCAACAACGTTAATTAATGTGTTGTAACCACCGAATTTAGCAATAGAAACGCCAAGGTCTGATGATGATGTTACAATGTTTGTTAAGTGAGACCATTTAGATGGAGCATCAGCAAATGCCATTGTCATTACTGCATTATAAACGGTTTGTTTCAATTCGTACATAGTCGTAGCTTCTCTTAAGTTAGAAGCATTTTCACCGAAGTAATCACCTTTTAAGTGACCTGCTTCGGAAATTGTTTTATCACGTTGTAAGTATTTTTCAGCTTGCTTTTTAGCTGATTTCATTGAACCAGTATTCAATTCAAGTTCTTTTAATCCTAGTTGTTTACGGATTGCATTTACAACTTGAAGGTTATAATGAGCAACTTCAAGTAATTCTTCATCAGTTAAATGTTCTGCATCAATTTTACGTTTTTTATCAGCTTCACTGATTTTTGTTGAAGAGTTTTCAATAACAGTAGCACCAGAGTCAGTCATGAAGTCTGAGTCGCCTTCGGCTTTATCTTTCTTGAATTGACTCAAGTCTGCAATTGTTACTGTATCAACACCAGTATTTGCCAATTTATCTTGAGCAGATTTCAATTCAGCTTGAGCTGATTGCAATTTGCTTTCAACGTTATTGGCATGTTCAGTAGCGCTCGCAAGTTTGTCTTTAGCCAATTTGACAGCGTCATTTTTAGTATTAACGTCTGTTTCAGCTGATTTAATCGCTTGGGCACGATTTGAGTCTGCTTTTTCTGCGTTTGCTTTTGCAGTTTTTGCATCTTCAACTGATTTTGTTGCGTCTTTGACGTCTGTTTGAGCTTGTGTCAAATCTTTTTGAGCAGAAGCAAGTCCAGTTCCTTCAAGAGCAGATTGTGCGCTTGCGACTGCTTGTTCAGCTGTTTGGACATCTTTGTTAGCTTGTTCAAGATTTCCTTGAGCAGTTGCTACTTTAGCTTGTTCATCTGCAAGAGCTTTTGTTTCAGCTTTGATTTGTTCATTTGTAGCTTCAGTTGCTGTTTGGTTAGCTTTTTGAGCGTCAACATTCTTAGCTTGAGCGTCTTTTACTTGAGCAACTTTTTCAGGTGTTGCTTCAGAAGCAGTTGCTTCAGCATCTTTGACAGCTTGTTTAGCTGTAGCTACTTCTTTTTCAGTTGAAGCAACAGTAGTTTCTTTTGCTTTTAAATCAGCTTTAGCTGTGTCAATCTTAGCTTCAGCATCTGTCACAACAGCTTTCTGTGCGTCAAGAGCAGGTTTTACTGTAGATGGAGCAGGAACTTCACTCTTTTCAAGTGGTTTCACTTGTGGTTTAGTAACAAGAGCTGGTTCATTGACAGCAGTGTTAGAAGGTACTGGAGTCGCTTGAGCTTCTTGAGCAAATGCAGTTCCACCAACAGATGCAAGAGCAATAGCTGTTGAAGTTGTTAAAGTTTTCAGTTTCTTCATCATTTTCTCCTTTAATGACTGATAAAGTGAGCTTATTTTTATAGTTTTACTACACTATTTTATCATTATAAGGTGTAATAATCAACACTTTTATATTATACAAGTGTAATTTATACTACTTATTATTTATAATTTTTATCTTTAAAATAATAAATAAAGGTAAAAACTATGAATCAAAACAACTTACAAACTTTTATCGCAAAAAGAATTAGATATTTACGACTATCAAAAGGAATTAGCCAAGAAAAACTTTCAGAACTGGCTGGCTTAGGTTCGAAACATATCCATAACATAGAAAATGAAAAATATAATTTTCAAATACAAACGTTAAACAAAATTATCACGGCTCTTGAAGTAGATGAAAAAACATTTTTTAATTTCGAGTTTCCAGAAAAAAGCAAAGAAATTGAAAATATCATCAATCAACTTGAACAACTACCAGAACCACAAAAAACAGATATAATTGATGCAATAGCAATCCTATTAAATAATATAAACAGCCGCTAAAAATTTTTAGCGGCTGTTTTTACATATCTAGTTTCTCAACTCTTCAGTCATTTTCTCATCTACAGCTTTTGTCTTAATCTTGATCTTTTCTCTTCAATCCAAGAAGCGCTCCTACTATAAACAATATTCCAGCAAGGAATGGTGTAAGAGCTGCTCTAACCGTTCCGGTTTTTGGCAACTTATCAGAATGGTTAGTATCCGACTTACTATCAATGTTAGTATGTTTATTAGCTATGTTCTCTAGTTCATTAAGATGGACTTCCTTCTTATTTTCAAAGTTTTTATCAAGAACTGTAGTTGTAACATCCTTCGTTGAATCAGATTTTTGTGAATGATTTGCTCTTTGTAAGTCCTCTTTTCTATGACTTTGATTTAATTGACTAGGATTTGCCTGTGGGTTATCTTTCTTTTTGGATACATCAAAAGTAGGTTTATTTTCCTCCTCCTTTTTCTCCTCTATTTTCTTGAATACAGGTTTTATAAGGGTATCTTTTGATAGATTAAGAACATAGCCGGCGTCTTTTTTCCCTTCGAAACCAGCAATTTCCCAGCCATCAAATTGATATCCTTTTTCTAATTCACCCTTATAGACAGGTAAAATAAAATCTTCTTCCGACACTATCGTTGAACTCATTTCTTTTCCATTTTGAATGGTCACAGTTACCGTATGAGGTTTTAGTTCACTTACCTCTCCCGTATCTTTGTTTAAAATGAATTCTTTTACGGTTGTATTTCTTGCAAAATCTTTTACAACAATCTTAATGTTTAGTGTCTTATCTGCTATTTGTTTAATATCATCAAATGATTTGTATTCTTTTCCATTTACATAAATATGTTGTTCTTGAATCTCACCATCGAATCCATTATTTCTTTTATCATTGATATTAAAGACTACAGATTTTCCCTTAGCATATTCGATACTAGTATTTCCTTTTGGATCAATGTTTACTTCTGGTTTAACATTATCATATAAAAATTGATAGTGTACTCCAACCGCTTTCGCATTCAAATCGCTATAGCCAGTTTGAAGATAAACATTTCCATCCATATCTGTTACCTTATCTGGAAATCCGTTTGCTTTATAGTCTTTCATTCCCCAGTCCATGATGTCACCGTCTTTAACATTAAGCTTAATGTTAAAATCTCTAGTGTTATCAATGTGTAAATCTCCGTAGATTAAATAATTATCTACAACCGATTCATTAACTCTCAACTCCCAGTTAAAACCACCCTTATCAGAAATCTTACCTCTTAAATAAAATTCTGGATTTCGTACATAAATTTTATTAGATTTAGATGGATTAAAGTAGTTCTTGTCCATTGAAAGATTTACTGGTTTTGCATCAATAAATAACGTAGAGCCATCTTCTTTTATAGCTTCTACATTGGACTTATCCTCTCCTGTGTACTCTTTACTATCCTTACCAAATAATACCAGTTTAGAAGAATCTGTCACAAGATTGCCATCTTTATCGATTGCTTCCCCTTTATCATTCATTTTAAATGTAAACACTTGATATCTTACAATGTTAAAGCCGTCCAAAGCCGACATTAATACTGATTGAGTACTTCTTCCATCTTCAACATTTCTACTATCAGCATAAATTATTTTTTCTGATAAGACTCTTAGATTAGGATTGGCCTTTTGTATTTTTGCTATATCTTCCTGGCTATAGACTCCATTCCCTTCTAACATATCCGTTTTTCCAGGATTATAGGTAGTCACTTTTAGTGCATAGCCTTTTCTTAGAATGATGTTATCCTTTAATAGATATTGTTGTTTTTCTGAATCAGAATAGATTTTACCAGATTCCATGTCCGTTAAATTGGTTGGTTTGTTTTTTGAAAGATCTCCTTCTCCTAATTCTATTACATTCCCATAACTTGATGCATAGGGATATTCTGCTTTAGTTTCCTTATTTTTTTCAGGCATTCTAATTTTAGTTTCAGCTTTTATCTGATCATCATCTTTAACAAAGAATCTCATATCTCCTGCAAAAGCTAATCCATCCACAATATCATTAATATTAGCGTATAAATCAAATGTCATCGTTTTTGAGTGGGAATCATACTTGGTCGTTTTGATTTCTATCGATTTATATTTATTGCCATAATATACCTTGGCATTTTTAGAAACATTACTTATCTTTCCAAGAATTTCAAAGTGTCCATCTTTAGACGGGCTTAGAACACCATAAATTTTTGATTTGATTTCGTCAAGTTTTTCAGTTTCATATTGTAAGGCACTACCATCGTCATAAGCAATGATATTTCCCTTATCATCGTATTTATAATCGTATTCCTCTATTCTCTTACCAGTTTCACTTGTAAAGTCATCAACTTCTCTAAATTTCTTTTTAATGAGTTTCTTTAAGTCTTTGCTTTCAAAATCTCTAATTGTTGAAATGGCTTTATTGATAGTAAAGCTAGATTTTTCTTCGGTAGCCTCTTCATTTTCTTGATGATTTTCTACTTCAGTTGTATCTTTTTTAAGACTATCCTCTTTTCTATTTTCTAAATTTTTAAATTTAGATTCGGAAATCTCGCCAAGCTTTTGGTATTTAGATGAATCTTGATCAGGATCTACTAGATAATAGGAAATCATCCCCTTTTCATCAGCATGATCAGCAAATTTAATTCTATGAATCTTTGTGAAATTGCTAGAACCATCTAATGCAATGACTTCAATGATTTTTCCTCTTAAATCTCCTGCACCATTAATTTCATAAATGGTATTTCCGTCTTTGTCAAGTTTCCTATTTCTTCCTTGACCCTCACCTGCATAAGTTACTTCAAGATTTTTCTCAACCTCTCCATCTTCATTAACAAGAGCAGCTCCAGCATACCAAACTTCGTTGGCAATCTCGTCAAATTTTTCAGGATGTTCTTTCTGATCTCTCGCAAATAAAGTTTCATTCTTGTATTGCTCTTTTACCTTGTGATAAGTATCCTTTGTGATCAGCTTAATTTTTTCAGGATTCGAAAAATCAACAGAAACAATCTTAGGTGCTGTGTTATCAATTTTTACAGGAATATAGGAAACCTGCCATGGGTAATCCTTGGTTAATCTATATTTAAATTTATAGAAATATTGACCTTCTGCAATTGGCTCAAATTGACCTCTTATCTTAGTAGCAGGATCTTTGGTATCCTTGCTTTCTGGTGCATTTTCTTCTCTACCTCTAGGGTTATAAATGAGTCCATCCCATTTCAAGTCACCCCAAACTTTTAGCTTAGAAGATTTAATTCCCTTTGCATCATTTCTTTTAGAGTTTAAAATTCCTTTAATAAAGTGTTCTCTCGAAATGACTTTTAAGTCAATTTGATTTTCTCCCTCTTTATTTGTATTTACTATTGAAATCAATCCTTCTTCTGCACTTCTTAATACAAGTGGAGAAGGTGTTAATCCTCTCTCAAGTTGAGCATCTTGAGGATTTCCATTTGAATCTAAAGGATAAATTTTAGCAATCTTAGAACCACTTGATGATGGTGCGTTAATCCCTTCGTTATTGAAAGCAAATAATTCTGGATTTTGATCTAGGGATGTTATATTTTTATCTTTTCTATTTTGTATAACTCCTGCTGGATTAAATTTATCTATACCATGTTCTCCACCAATCCCCTTATTTAAGGTTCCTGGAATTTTCGGTTTGCCATCATCATCATAACCTTCCATTGTTTTTGATTTTGAACCTTCTTCCCAGGCCCATTTATCAAGGATTGGTTCGTGGTTCCAATTCCCAGCAAATCCCATTAGAGGCATCGACAAAGAAGGTTGGAAATTTGTTTTCTTCCCATTGGAGTTTAGAGCTTCCATTTCTTCCACTGACTCAAAATGAATAAATGATTCTACAAATTTATTTTTGTTTTTAGCCTCTCCAACATTTATAACCGCATTTAAATCAAAGCTGGAATTTGGGCCTATAGTGAAAGTATCATGCTCAAATGTGATATTTGCTCCTTTGACTTTTTCTGGGTGAATTTCTGGAACAATTTGCTTCCCGTCCGGAGATTTTTCATCTTTGTATGTTTCATCGAGTTTTAGCCTATCAGTTAGAGCATCTGTAGTTACAGTTGATGCTGAAACTTTAAAGGTTAAAGGTCTGTTTGATGTATTGTGAAGCTTAATTGTAAAGTATTTTTTATCTCCTTTTATTTCTTTAAGAGAAATAGAACCATAAGAGTTTACCAACCCTTTAGAATCCGTATTTTTAAAAGTCGCTAAGACTTCATTTCTCAAAGCATTGGCAACATTAATTAGCCCTGCCCCCTGTTGTCTAGGTGATGCAAAGTATTGACTTTTTTCTTTCCAAGAAGTTGCATCCATCATAGGGCGTGCAGTATTTTGTAGGGCTATTTTTGTAAGACTTGTAAGGTCTATTTTGTCATCTCCCTTAAGATTTTTCAATACAGGTCTTTCAAGCATTTCCTTTAACTTTGGTCTAATCAAAACAGTAGAAGCTGCCACGATTGGAGTTGCCATACTAGTCCCTGACATATAACCATAAGTTGATTTCCCATTAATGACATTGAGAGTGGATTTAATATTTTTACCTGGTGCTGAGACATCAGGTTTTAAAAGTAAATCTGTTCTCGGTCCCCAAGATGTGGATCCTGCTGGGACTATAATGTCTTCTTTATACAGTTCTTTGTCGGTGTCAGGTGCAAACTTAAAGTCAATTTCTTTTTCATCACCTACATTCGGTTTATTAGAATTATAGCTTGCCATATCAATTGGATAGTATTGCTCCAATTTATCTTTAAAATCTTCTTTATTATTTCTTTTGACTTTAGTTTTTTTATCAGGGTTAATCATGTTCCATAGCTTTACACCATCATCTCCTGAAATTGAGAAAACTTGACTAGTCGTTCCTTCATCCTCCTCATATCCCATAGCTGGGAGCTCTGTCCAATTATCTCTATTGTAGTAATTTACAGTATTTACAACCATAATGGCACGTGCGCCCTTATCCGTTGCTCGTTTAAAAGCATTTTTTAAATCCTTTGTATAAATTCTATCCATTACTGCAATTTTGCCCTTAAGATCCAAACCTATCAAATCTTGGTCTTGACCTTTGCCTATATATACAAATTTCAATTTACTAGGAGCTTTTGAACCATCTTCGTTTGTTATGATTTTATTCTTATCGAAAAAGGCCCCTATATTTCTGTATTTAAAACTTTCTCCTCCAATCTTAACTTTATCAAACTCAACTGTCTGATTTTTAGCAGAAGCAACGGCTATCGCATCTTCATGTGCTGCAGTTCGTGTTACATTTCCAGTGTCTGTCATTTTCAGATTATTATTTGCCACTAAATCCCATGAAGAACTTGAAGCAGAAGTCGCATAGTTACCCGTAGCTACAACCATTGGAATGCCTGCTTTTCTTAACGCTCTAATAGCTTGCCAATATTTCTCACCTACAAGACCTGTTCCTGTAAAGCCAGATGATACCGAAACAACATCGACATTGTGTTTGATTGAATCTTCAATAGCATGAAACATTGTTTCATCCCCTGCGAATCCAGATCCAGCGTCAGAGTACATTTTATAAGAAAAAATTTGTGCATTAGGCGCAATTCCATCTATTCCGTTAAAGTTTTTAATATCTTTTTCAGTATCATTTCCTGCAAGAATCCCAGCAATATGCATCCCATGTGGATCAAAATAATCGCTTCCATCATCAGCTTTTTCTACAGTGATTTTACCACCATTATAATAATTGAAAGCATGAGGAATTTTATCACTCAACCAGAAATTTTTATCAGTACCTTTTAAGTCTTCTTTTTTAAATTTCATTGAGCTTTTGGCATCATCATCGATTCTCATAGCCTTATGCCTATAATCTGTCCCCGTATCGATATTTGAAATAACCATACCTCTGCCATCAAAGTTTTTCCCAAATGGTGCATTGATAGATTTTAGGTAATCGATTGCCTCTTCAACTCCAATTTCTTTTCTAGCATGATTCATCATAGGTTGGACTTTTTGTGACCTTTCAACCGATGAAATACCTTCTATTAGTTTAATTTTGTCCAGAGTATCTTTGGTTGTTTCAATAGCGCTACCATTAAAAATTCTATCATAAGTATATAAAACTTTTGTATTCTTAAGATTTGATAGTTCCTTGATTGCTTTTTCTCCAGATTCTTTATCTTTAAATTCAGCAATATAGACAAGTTTATCTTCTTTTTGAGGATTTTCTGTATCTTTACTTGCAGACGAGTCTGCATTATCTCCTTTGTATTGATTGGAATCTTCTTTTTTGATTGTTGTTTTTTCATTGTTAGTTTTATTGCCTATCACAGATTCTTTACTAACAACTTCTTTTTCCTCAATAACTGTTGTTTTCTTCTCTTCAGTATCCTTTGAAGTTTCTACAGCATTATGAATATCTTCATGTTTTTCTTTGTTTTCTTTTTGTTTACCTACTACTACTTTTTCTTTATCAGAGATATTTAAAGCATCTTCAGAGCTAGATGTGTCTGCTAAAACTACCTCATTAGGGACATATGCTGCTAAAATAACTGCAGCTGTGGTTAATGACAATACTGTACTTTTTTTCATTTTAATTCCTTACATATTTATTTAATTTCCAATAGATAGAAAACTTTAACTTTGCTAGCCTTTGTTATAAAAAGTTTTACTAAGTATTATCTAGGAAATAGAGTAGTACATTTATATATAATTGTTAGCTCTCTGAAAAATAGTATATCAATTAAAAAAATTTAAGTCAAGAAAAATTAACATCAGTTAATTTTATTTTTAAGGTGTGTTAAAAATGATATAAAAATTTCGTACTTAACTGAAATACATTATCAGCACATTCACACCATCAAAAATGGTAGTAATCAAGTTGAAGCACTACCAGAATCACAAAGACAGACATAATTGATGCAATAACAATGTTATGTAACAACATAAAAAACCGATAAGAACTAGGCTTAACGGCTATTTTCTACATATCAAAAATTTTTTTCAAATCCTCAGTCATATGTTCACCTGTGACCTAGACTTTACGAGTGCTTTGCTCTAGCAACTAATACTCAATGAAAATCAAAGAACAAACTAGGAAGCTAGCCGCAGGTTGCTAAAAGCATTGCTTTTAGGTTGTAGATAGAACTGACGAAGTCAGTAACATATATACGGCAAGGCGAATCTGACGTGGTTTGAAGAGATTTTCGAAGAGTATAAGCTAAATCGGTGATTACACTTACAGTATAGATCTCTAAGAATAGGTGTCAAGAAATTTTCATCTCTATCAGAAAAAGCCTGTCCTGAGACAAGGCTTTAATATTCTATTATTTACGAACCTGCACTTTCGTAGGCATCTAAGCCCCTATCCCAAAGTTTAAGGGAAATGACAAAGAAAACAAGGGAAATCAACATCAAACCTCCTATGTTAAAGAAGACATCCTTGTCCTGCAAGAAATAGCTGGCAGGATAGTAGGCCGTAAAGGCGAAAGGCACGATAAAGCTAATCAACCAACGAAGAAATGAATTATAAATCGAAATCGGATACTTAGCAAAATCATTGAACATATAAAAAATGTAGATCATGGCGCCTGACTGCTTGGTCCAAAAAGCGATACTGGCTGTCGCTATCTTCAAGGAAGTATAAATCAAGGTCGCAAATGGTATGCAGAGTAGGAAAAGTAAAAATTTTGGAAAGCTCCAGGCAATGCTAGTTACTGTTGTTCCTAGCAGAATACCACCGACTAAGAGTTCGCCAAAAGCATCAATCTGAAAGGTCTCTACCAAAATATGAAAGAGGGGATTGATAGGACGAGTCAGATACTTATCAAATTCTCCTTTTCGCACCAAACGCTGCCCTAGAGCCCAGAGATTGTCAAAAAAGAGATGGTCCAATCCTTTGGGAATCAAGGAAAAACCATATATAAAGGCAATTTCTTGAAAAGTCCAACCTTCTAGGGATGGAATATGTTGAAAGATGACATTAAGAAACAAGAGGTTCAAACCTTGAGTCAGAAAGACTCCTAAAACCCCCACCACAAAATCAACCTTATACTCCATGATTTGTTTGATGTATTGTCTGATAAAAATCAGATGCATACGTTGATATTTTTTCATACTAACCTCCCTGAATGGTAATAAAGGACTGGACTCGTTTCCAAATCAACTGAGACAAGCCCACCATCACTAAGAGCCAGAAAAACTGGAGCAAAAGCGCCTGAAGAATCTGATTAGCATCATATTTCCCAACGATAATCATGACCGGAGTGTAAATCAAGGATGAAAAAGGCAGGAAGGACAGAATATCTGAAACAAGCTTTGGAAAGAAAGCCAAGGGAATCAAACTTCCAGACATAAAGGCCACCAAGGAAGTCTTTAGGAGATTGGAACCCCAAAGATTTTTAAACACAAAGGCAGAAAATCCAAAACAGATATTAAAGAAAAAGTTAATCAGATAGGCCAGCGTTAAGCTAAAAAGATAAAGGACAGTTAATCCCAGTACTTCTACAATCCCTTGCCCAGATAAGATTTTCATCAAAACAATGACACTTAAAAATGGAAGACCAACGCTGATAAAAATCAACCACTTGGAACCAAGCTCAGTGAAAAGATAGGAGGCTGCAAAATGCACTGGTCTCAACAATCGCATGATAATGGAACCATCCTTAACCTCTTCCCCAATCATAAAGGACGAATCTGACCCAGTCAACAGATTGGTCACAAAACTCATGATGATATAGAGGGTGATATCTGCCATACTGAAGCCCTGAATCAAAGACTCTTGTGAGGAATCAAAGACAGCCTTCCAGAGATAAAAGGCCACAAAAGCCCCCATGACATCGCCTATCCGATAGAGAATAAAGTTGACTCGATAGGTAATCAATTCCTGAACACCTGCATTGATAAAGGGTTTATAACGTCTCCACAATTTGACCATCTTAGAGCTCCTTTCGGTAGAAGCGACGGATAATATCCTCAATATCCGTATCCACCATCTTCAAATCGCGGATTTCAAAATCAGACAGGGTTTGCTTGATAATATCGGCTGACTGGTAGCGTGAACTATCAAATTCAATGTTGAGGCTATTTCCTTGTCTATCAATGCTCATATCCGAAAAGCCTTCATAGTGAGAGACGAGATGACTTTGACCTGGTAGCAGTTCAAAGGATAGAGTCTTTATCTTACCAAAGTTCTCCTTGAGTTGGCTCACCGTTCCATCAAAAATCTCCTGCCCCTTGTCAATCATAAAAATCCGATCACAGAGTTGCTCAATATCACTCAAGTCATGAGTGGTCAAGAGAATGGTTGTTTCTTCCTCTTGATTGATTTGGGTAATAGCTCGACGAATATTATCCTTAACCGACACGTCCAATCCAATGGTCGGCTCATCTAAAAAGAGTACCTTGGGATTGTGGAGCAAGGAAGCTGCAATATCCGCCCGCATCCGTTGTCCCAGTGAAAGAGTCCGCACGGGATCCTTGATAAAGTCCTTCAAATCCAAGACTTCATTCAAAAAATCCATGCGCTTATGGAAGAGCGAATCTGGCACATCGTAAATCTCTTTCAAGACCGTGTAGGTCTCTTGTAGCGCCAAATCCCACCATAGCTGGGTGCGTTGTCCAAAAACAACTCCAATATCTTTGACATAGTCTTGGCGATTGTCCTGAGGAATCTTGCCGTTAATCCGACAAAAACCAGATGTCGGCTTTAAAATCCCAGTCAGCATTTTAATGGTGGTTGACTTTCCAGCACCATTTGCCCCAATGAAGCCTAAAATCTGCCCCTTAGGTACCTCAAAGGTCAAATCCTTGACCGCTTCAAAGGTCTGCTTTTCAGGATGAATAAAGGAGCGAAACGCCCCCTTCAATCCCGGTTCCTTAACAGTCTTCACAAAATTTTTCTGAAGATGTTCCACTTCTATCATTGCCATAAATCTCTCCCTAGCGCAAGGAATAGCAACATTGTATTTTTGACTACAAATATTCTAAAGCCTTACTTTCTACACCTTCTCAATATTATTACAGAAGGCTTTATACCAACCTATT
>CAJZGT010000010.1 GCA_916048145.1 uncultured Streptococcus sp. | reverse complement strand
GCGTATGTGCTCATTATGCACCTCCTATGATTTTTATGGGTTTCCCCGAATTTTTTGTGAAGACTCGCCTAGCATCGTGGGACGAACCACTTAAAAGAAGAGCTCTAAGTATAAGAAAGAATAAACTAGGAATTGAGCCGAAGGCATAACTTATGTTAGGCAAGGCGACAATGACGAAGTTTAAATTTGTTATACGACGAGCAACGATGTTCGTGCGGTTGCACAGGATCGTGCATAGTCAACTCCTCAAGTATAGCATATCTCCTATTTTCTTACAAGTAATAACACCTAAAATGAAGCTTTTTCTTTTACTTTTTTCTGCCAAGATGCAAAAAGCATGCTGAGGTAAAAAATACTCATCATAATAGGAACACCAAGAATGGTCTTTTCATGATAGAAAATCGTCAAATAGGCTGAAAAGACAACGCCAAGGACAAAACTACTAAGCAGGCTAACAAAGATAATCCCTTCACGTAAAAAAGGTGTGTGCTTGGTCCGGAAATAATCTCCAAAAGCCAGCATGGTCCGTTTGATATTCCCTGTCATAAAAGCGTTATTATAGGCAATACCCGACACTTCTCCAAAAGCAGTTGTCACCAATCCCATACAGAAGGCCAAGGGCGGTACTAGATAGATATTATCTACAGTCTGCGGCACAAAACCAATAATGATTGATAAGATTGCTAAAGGAAGCAATGACAAAATTGGCTTTTTCACAATTCTCAATTTTTCCTTATAAATTGTTAATAGAAAGACTCCCATCATAAAAGCTAACAAGGTGAGAACCTTGTCCCTAACATCTGAAACATTATTTTGAATTAATTCTACTGAAAGAAAGACGACATTCCCAGTTTGTCCAGCTACAAGAGTATTCCCTCGCACAATAAACGTATAGGCATCTACATAACCTGCACAAAAAGTCAAAAAAAGCGCTAGCCTCTTAGACTGACGTGATATTTTCCTTATAGGTAATAACCTCATTTTCCCTCCCATTTCATTTACTCATCTCATTATTGTACCACTTTCTTTGGAAAAGACCTAGTAGCTTATTTGAAATTTTTTACCCTCTGTTGGATAGTCCCGTCTATCTATGTTATAATGAAAGAAGGATTTGAAATCGGAAAAGGAGTAACTATGCTTAAATTAGGTATCATCGGAACAGGGGTTATCAGCCACCACTTCATAGAAGCAGCCCATACCAGTGGAGAATACCAGTTAGTCGCAGTCTATTCTAGAAAACTAGAAACTGCGGCAACCTTTGCTTCTAGCTACCAGAATATCCAACTCTTTGATCAAGTAGAGGACTTCTTCAAGAGCTCCTTTGATGTGGTCTATATTGCTAGCCCAAACTCCTTGCATTTTGCTCAGGCAAAAGTTGCATTATCTGCTGGCAAACACGTCATTCTTGAAAAGCCAGCTGTCACTCAGCCACAAGAATGGCTGGATTTGGTTCAAACAGCTGAGAAAAATCACTGTTTTATCTTCGAAGCAGCTCGTAATTACCACGAAGAAGCTTTTACTACTATCAAAAACTTTTTAGCAGACAAGCAAATTTTAGGGGCAGATTTTAACTATGCCAAGTATTCTTCCAAAATGCCTAACTTGTTGACTGGGGAGACACCAAATGTCTTCTCAGACCGTTTTGCTGGTGGAGCTCTTATGGATTTAGGGATTTATCCCCTCTACGCTACCGTTCGTCTCTTTGGAAAAGCTCAAGACGCGACCTATCAGGCTCAACAACTTGACAATAGCATGGACCTAAATGGAGACGGAATTCTCTTCTACCCTGACTTTCAAGTTCATATCAAGGCTGGGAAAAACATCACTTCCAATCTCCCTTGCGAGATTTATACGACAGATGGAACCCTGACGCTCAACACCATCGAACATCTCAGCTCGGCTATTTTTACCGACCATCAAGGCAATCAAGTCCAACTCCCTATCCAACAGACTCCTCATACGATGACTGAGGAAGTCGCTGCATTTGCACACATGATCCAGCAACCAGATCTGAATCTCTACCAAACTTGGCTGGAAGATGCAAGTTCAGTTCATGAGCTACTATATACTATGCGCCAGACTGCTGGCATTAGATTTGAGGCAGAAAAATGAAAAACAAACTACCGACTGAATGGCAAGAACTGAGTGACCAACTCGGTTTCCAAGAATTCACCCCCATTCAAACTCAACTATTTGAGCCCCTTCTTGCTGGAGAAAACCTCCTAGGAGTGAGCCCAACAGGAACTGGTAAGACCCTAGCTTACCTTCTACCAAGTCTTCTCAGACTACAAAAGAAAAAAGCCCAGCAACTCTTGATTCTAGCACCAAATACAGAACTTGCTGGACAGATTTTTGATGTATGTAAAACGTGGGCTGAAGCTATCGGCTTAACTGCCCAACTCTTCTTATCAGGTTCGAGTCAGAAACGCCAGATTGAACGCCTAAAAAAAAGACCAGAAATTCTGATTGGAACTCCTGGCCGTATCTTTGAACTAATTAAATTGAAAAAAATCAAGATGATGAATGTGGAAACCATCATCCTAGATGAATTTGACCAATTGCTAGATGATTCTCAGATACACTTTGTCGAGAAAATTACTCACTACGCACCTCGTGACCACCAACTTGTCTATATGAGTGCGACAACCAAGTTTGACCAAAAGAAGATTGCGCCTAACACACGTACCATTGATCTCTCTGACCAAAAATTGGATAACATCCAGCACTTCTACATGCAGGTAGAACAACGTCACCGAGTGGATATGCTACGAAAACTAGCTCATGTTGAGGATTTCCGAGGTCTTGTCTTCTTTAACAGCCTATCAGACCTTGGTAGCGCAGAGGAAAAACTACAGTATCGGGATATCTTGGCTGTTTCTCTAGCTAGTGATGTCAATGTCAAATTTAGAAAAGTCATCTTAGAAAAGTTTAAAGACAAGCAACTAACCCTGCTTCTTGCAACTGACCTTCTGGCTCGTGGGATTGATATCGATAACCTAGAATGTGTCGTAAACTTTGATGTCCCAAGAGATATCGAAACCTACACTCACCGTGCTGGACGTACTGGCCGTATGGGCAAAGACGGCTATGTTATCACTCTCGTCACTCATCCAGAAGAAATCAAAAAACTTAAAAAGTTTGCAAGTGTCCGTGAAATTGTCCTAAAAAATCAAGAACTCTATATCAAATAAGGTTGGCTCTCGCCAACCTTTTTCTTATCCCCAGCTAATTTCTAAATTATAGCTGGCAAAGGGATGTCCCTCTTGATTTTGTAGTTGATAATCTAGTTCAATCTTTTGCCCATCAACTTGATAATGGCTCGTTTGGATGATAAACTCCTGCATGCCCATAGGTGTAGGAATATAGGCTAAACTATCGCTATCCTTTAGAAAGCGCATAATGGTCTTGGGATTGGAAAAACGGCTCATCACCAGTTCTTGACCATGAAATTTAATAACCACTTTTTCCTTTTCCTCATTATAGAAAAGCAGGTAGCTATAATCTCCCTTTTCATGCACTTCCACGTCATAAAGCTGGTCAATCACTTCCAACTGCTCATCAAACTGAATCGTATTTCGCATCCGAATCTTCACATCAGGTCCTCTTTCTTGTCTCTTGTCCTACTATTTTACCAAAAACTCTAGCTTTTTGCTATAATGGTCATATGAACGAAAAAGTATTCCGTGACCCAGTTCACAACTACATACATGTCAACAATCATATCATCTATGACTTGATCAATACAAAAGAATTTCAACGCTTGCGCCGAATCAAACAACTGGGAACTTCCAGTTATACCTTTCACGGTGGAGAACATAGCCGCTTCTCTCACTGTCTAGGAGTCTATGAAATTGCACGTCGCATCACAGAGATTTTTGAAGAAAAATATCCTGAGGAATGGGATCCTGCTGAGTCTCTCTTGACCATGACCGCTGCTCTCCTACATGACCTTGGGCATGGTGCCTACTCCCATACTTTTGAACATCTCTTTGATACAGACCACGAAGCCATTACTCAGGAGATTATCCAAAGCCCTGAGACAGAAATTCACCAAGTCCTACTACAAGTGGCGCCAGATTTTCCAGAAAAGGTGTCCAGTGTCATTAACCACACCTATCCTAACAAGCAGGTCGTGCAACTCATTTCTAGTCAGATTGATGCGGACCGCATGGACTATCTCTTGCGCGACTCCTATTTTACAGGAGCATCCTATGGAGAATTTGACCTAACTCGGATCCTCCGAGTCATTCGTCCTGTCGCAAATGGTATCGCCTTTCAGCGCAATGGCATGCACGCCATCGAAGACTACGTCCTCAGTCGCTACCAGATGTACATGCAGGTTTATTTCCACCCTGCAACACGCGCCATGGAAGTTCTCCTACAGAATCTTCTAAAGCGCGCCAAGGAACTCTATCCTGAAGACAAGGACTTCTTTGCCCGAACTTCTCCACATCTCCTGCCTTTCTTTGAAAAAAATGTGAACTTATCTGACTATCTGGCTCTAGATGATGGTGTCATGAATACCTATTTCCAACTCTGGATGACCAGTCCTGATAAGATTCTCGCAGACTTGTCGCAACGTTTTGTCAACCGCAAGGTCTTTAAATCCATTACCTTTTCACAAGAGGATCAAGACCAACTCGCCAGCATGAGAAAATTAGTTGAGGATATCGGCTTTGATCCGGACTACTACACTGCTATTCATAAGAACTTCGACCTCCCTTATGATATCTATCGTCCCGAATCTGAAAATCCACGGACACAGATTGAGATTTTACAAAAAAATGGTCAACTAGCCGAACTCTCTAGCCTGTCTCCTATCGTTCAATCCCTTGCTGGCAGTCGCCACGGAGATAATCGTTTCTATTTTCCAAAAGAAATGTTGGACCAAAACAGCATCTTCGCAAGCATTACCCAGCAATTTTTACACTTGATTGAGAACGATCATTTTACCCCAAATAAAAACTAGAAGAGGAAATTTATGAGTATTAAACTAATTGCCGTTGATATAGACGGAACCCTAGTCAATAGCCAAAAGGAGATTACTCCTGAAGTCTTTTCTGCCATCCAGGATGCCAAACAAGCCGGTGTCAAAGTCGTGATTGCAACTGGCCGCCCTATCGCAGGTGTTGCCAAACTTCTGGATGACTTGCAGTTGAGAGACGAGGGTGACTATGTTGTGACCTTCAACGGTGCCCTTGTCCAAGAAACTGCTACTGGCCATGAGATTATCAGCGAATCCTTGACTTATGATGATTATCTAGATATGGAATTCCTCAGTCGTAAACTCGGTGTCCACATGCACGCTATTACAAAGGACGGTATCTACACTGCCAATCGCAATATCGGAAAATACACGGTTCACGAATCAACCCTCGTCAGCATGCCCATTTTCTATCGTACACCTGAAGAAATGGCTGACAAGGAAATTGTCAAATGTATGTTCATCGATGAACCAGAAATCCTCGATTCTGCGATTGAAAAAATCCCAGCCGAATTTTATGAGCGCTACTCCATCAACAAATCTGCTCCTTTCTACCTCGAACTCCTTAAAAAGAATGTGGACAAGGGTTCAGCCATTACTCACTTAGCTGAAAAACTCGGATTGACCAAAGATGAAACCATGGCTATCGGCGACGAAGAAAATGACCGTGCCATGCTGGAAGTCGTTGGGAATCCCGTTGTCATGGAAAATGGAAATCCAGAAATCAAAAAAATCGCCAAATACATCACCAAAACAAATGACGAATCCGGCGTAGCCCATGCCATCCGTACGTGGGTACTGTAAAAGAGAAATAGATAAAAACCGCTCGGCTGAGCGGTTTTTTATATAAGTTAGACAATTGCTAATATTATCTAAATATACAGTTACTTAAATCTTGAGAGTACAAAAACCCCTCAAAGGTTGCCCCGATGACAAAGTTTGTTGTACAGTTACTTAAATCTTGAGAGTACAAAAACTGTAGGCTCTGATGGATTGGTCTAGTGCTAGTTGTACAGTTACTTAAATCTTGAGAGTACAAAAACTTAATCTGGATTGTTGGGAGGTAGCCACGTGTTGTACAGTTACTTAAATCTTGAGAGTACAAAAACAAAATCATTGAAAACCTTGAGGGGTCAGGCGTTGTACAGTTACTTAAATCTTGAGAGTACAAAAACTCTTGCGGTGTAGTGTTGGCTATCTGTAAGGTTGTACAGTTACTTAAATCTTGAGAGTACAAAAACTATGATTCAGGGGGTAACTTAACATATACTGTTGTACAGTTACTTAAATCTTGAGAGTACAAAAACTTAGACAAATTGACTACATAAATAGTTGAAGTTGTACAGTTACTTAAATCTTGAGAGTACAAAAACATACGGACAAGATAAGCCCCGAACTCACAAGTTGTACAGTTACTTAAATCTTGAGAGTACAAAAACCCCCCTGTCGGAACCAAGACAATCTCTCCTGGGTTGTACAGTTACTTAAATCTTGAGAGTACAAAAACAGCTTTGCTTGCTTGACTTTCTGCCATCTGGTTGTACAGTTACTTAAATCTTGAGAGTACAAAAACTTGAAGAAGTTCTAAATAACGAATGTTTCAGTTGTACAGTTACTTAAATCTTGAGAGTACAAAAACTGTGTCCCCAAACTCAAACGTTTCAGACTTGTTGTACAGTTACTTAAATCTTGAGAGTACAAAAACTGTCAGACTTCTTCTTACTTTTTTCATCTTGTTGTACAGTTACTTAAATCTTGAGAGTACAAAAACCACCCCTTCCGCTGGTTGTTCCTCTCCGTAGTTGTACAGTTACTTAAATCTTGAGAGTACAAAAACGTCGTATTTAAAGCCTATTCTGCTATATCCGTTGTACAGTTACTTAAATCTTGAGAGTACAAAAACCTGTAAGCGTGTTTCTTGTTCCATAGTATTGTTGTACAGTTACTTAAATCTTGAGAGTACAAAAACTTTCTATGCCGATACACGACAAACGAAAAAGTTGTACAGTTACTTAAATCTTGAGAGTACAAAAACCTGGAGACGTTCTATGAAATATTCTTATCAGTTGTACAGTTACTTAAATCTTGAGAGTACAAAAACCACAACGCAATTGACTTATTCTCCGCAAGAAGTTGTACAGTTACTTAAATCTTGAGAGTACAAAAACTTATGTCATAATCTACACGATACCCAGCGTGTTGTACAGTTACTTAAATCTTGAGAGTACAAAAACCGGACGATAGACGAAGCTCACAAGTATAAAGTTGTACAGTTACTTAAATCTTGAGAGTACAAAAACAGCGCAGGCGCCGTCTCAGCAGGCTGGGCGGTTGTACAGTTACTTAAATCTTGAGAGTACAAAAACTTAAATACAATTCTCCAAAATTCTCTCCTTGTTGTACAGTTACTTAAATCTTGAGAGTACAAAAACCTCAAATTCGTCAATTTTGATTTTTGTTCCCTCAAAAATATTATAAATCCTTAAATCTCACTCGTCAATACTATTCTTCCAAATATTTCAATAACATTGGATTAATTGATTCAATACAGAATTTTGTTTTCATTTTGTACTGATACAAATTATTCAAAATTTTTAATGCTACTTGATCTTCTACAGATAAACTCATGTGGAGAATGTCCGAGCTAAATAAATAGGATCCAATTTTTCTTAAAGAAGTTAAAAATTCTTGTTCATCAGGTATTTGATTTATTGGATACTGATTGGTAAAGCGATCATACATAAATTCTAGAGAATAAAAATGATCAACATAATCAGAAACAATATTGATTTCCTCTAAAACTTCTTTCGTGACATGAAGATAACCTTCATTTGAAGGAAACAACACAATATATAATGAGTTACTATGATTAGTAAGAAACTCCATTTTCTCGCAACATTCAACAAAATCATTATAGGATAAAAAATCATCCAAATTTCGTAATACAAGTAAAAACTTTTCAGAACTGTTCGTCGCCATGACTTCTAACATGGAAAGAAATAATAAAAACTTTGTCTTATTGTCTACAAATTCAAAGGATATATTTTTATCATTTGTTCCAAAGTATGGTAAAAAATTTTTTTGAATTAATTGATTCGTATTAAAATATTTTGCTTCAGTATGATAGATAATATCATCTATTTGAAGATTCAACTTCTGATTCAATAAAAGTGAAATCCTATCTAGATTGTCATTGATCTTTTCAATTTGCTCCATTATCTCTATAGAATTAATCTTTTTCTTTATATAATCATAGGCTACTGTTCCTTTTTTATATTCCATTTGTTCAATTAAATCATTGATATTGGACACTTGAATTACACTAAATTCTGACCGGGAAACCATTGTATCGTCTATTAGTATTTTAGGCTCATTTTGTTCAAATAGAACTAAATCTTCCTCACTATATTTTTTTCCTCCAAAATACCACAATAGTATCTGCCAAATATAGTATTTTAATTGCTGATCTTGACCTACAATTTGAGTAAATTGATCAAAACTTAATGAAATATTATCCTTATACGGATGACTAATGTTCATTTTCATATAACTACCAACTTATTATCGCTGACTACTTCTTCTTGCTTTGTTTTTCCACCAATGATTAAAACCATTTCAGAAAATTGTTTTTCAGTCACAGCTAGCAAACGGACATTCCCGCTTGGTAAATTACTCTGACTTAATTTTTTATAGAATTTACTAGCAAAACTTCGATTAGGACAGGTTCTATAATAAACAGAAAACTGTAACATTTCAAAACCATTGGCAATTAAATCTTTCCGAAAATTACGATAGACTCTTTTTTCTTGATTTGTTTCCATTGGTAGATCAAAAAAACACAATAATCTCAATGCCTCATACCTCATTTCCTTAACTCCATTCTACACTCGAAACCACCGGACAGTAAAATTTGCTAGTGTCCTTATCAGAGATACATTTTAGAAAACCTTTGACATACTTATCCATTGCTACTGTTACAGAACACGTTTCTTTACCGTAACGAATCTTCGCATTTAGTGTATCCGTCAACGCAAGACGAAATTCATATTTTAAATACTCTTTATCTCGTAAATTTTGATAGACCCAAACATCGATAATCTGCCGAAAAGGTTCCATTAGATCATCAACCAAGTTAAATTGATTATATTCATTCTTATGAAAAATTCCTATTAAGGGATTTAACCCATACCCAGAAATAATACGTGCCATCTGCGCTCTCATGATTGCATAACCATAATTTAGTCCAGCATTGATAACATCCGTTTCCTGTTGTGTAAGACGTACGAATTTCTTTCCAAATAATTCATTGAAATAAACTTTTGCAGCATGGCCTTCACGATTGGTTTTATCTCCAAACTCAATATGATCTTTATAATCTGCTAATAATTGGATACAATCAATATTTTTCTCAAACATTGCAAGAACATCTTGCTGATTGTTTATTTTAAAATAGGTTACTATTTGCCATAATTTATCTTTTTGCTCCTGCGTCCACAATAATTGCTCCTGTAATTTTTTATAGGCTCTAAAATGGCCATTTTGAGAATGGTAAATTCCTGTAGGCAAATGCTCATTATCACAGACAATCAAGGCAATATTATACTTACTTAAAGCACTTAATAATCTTAAAGTTACAACAGTCTCCCCTCCTTCTGCTACAATTATCGAAATATCACTCAGTGGGATAACATAGTCTTGACCCATTTTCTTTATTAAAAGGTTATCCAACTTCAATTGCATTTTTTCACTCTGACAGACATGCACAATTCTCCAAGTCATCGTATTTTCCTCCTTCACGAAACGAAAACACCCAGCCATAAATGACAGGGTGTTGAATTCGGCATGAAGCCTTATCTTTGTAGCTTCTGCAAGATTTAAGTAACTGTGCAAGGCGTCCCTTACAATCACTATTATAATACATTGTAAAAGCCTTTGCAACTCTTTTTTAAAATATTTTTTAAAATTTGAGTTTTGGTTCGTCACCCTCTTTTTTGATAAAATGTTTATTACCTAAAATATCAGTTTTAACTTTGTAGATAGAGAGATATTTCTTTCCTAATCCTTTTATACAACGACCATTAGAGGTCATTTTAAACACTTTGATTTTTTCTTTACCTTCAAAATTACCTTTATCGTAAGGCTTTAATTCGACATAGTGATTTTGATTAGGCATTGTTCTAGATAAAAACCTAAAAATCTGTTCTTCATTATTTTTGGTGTCCTTAATCAAAAGTAAGTCATTTTTATATAAGGTAAATTTGAATTCTGACTCCTTGCCCACTCCTTCTTTTTCTTTAATCTCATTATATTTATTAATAGTTATAGAATAAGTCCCGGTCTTCTTTTCAAATTGTAAATCTGCATATTTTAATCCAAGCAACTCATACTTCTCCGTCTGATGATTAAAATAGACATCTGTTCTCCAAGGATTTAATTGACGTAGGATTACTTTATTTTTACTATTAGAAGGAGTTATGTTAATAAATGATTCTGGAATATTTTTATCATAGTATTTAAGACTTTTAATTTCTGGACCATTACCTTTTCTGCTATATTTCCGGATTGGTCCATTTTCTTGTCTATATTTCTCAAATGGATTACAAGGAACTTCTTTATTCTTCTCGTTAAATTCTTTTGAAGGATAAGTTCTTAGAATCTCTTCAATTACCTTTTCAAACGTCTGAGGATCTTTGTGATACATTAAGAACTTACTCTTATCTTTATTGTAAATTTTAATAAAAGTATCATACCCCGCTTGGCTATAAATATCTTTAATCTTACCTAACACATATGTTTCTTCAGATTTATCTTTATCCAATTTTGCTTTTCTTGTTGCGTAAATAGTAGCGTCTGAAATTTTTCGATTGAATTTTGAATCTACTTGATAAGAAAATAGTATACTATCCTCAAACTTCTTGCTACTTAATGTATCAACAAAATGGTCATAGGGAGCTTTAAACACTAACTCTTTGTATTCATCATCACTTAATGAAATAATTTCTCCAGTCTCTGAATCAAGAAACTGTCCTTCTTTATAAGAAATCAGAGGATTATTCTGTTTTTTCCATAATCTTAATTGACTCGAAGCGGCAATAATTAAGGCATCAACAGCATGATGATGGTAAGTCTCACGAGACTTTTCAAGTCTCCACTTTCTTCTTAGCTGAGAGGTAAATTGTCCACGTACCACCGAAATAGTTGTATCGAATTTATGAGTTTTATAAAAATCTTGTATAGCATTTAAAACAACGCGAGAGGAATATCGAGTATCAACCAAATTTCGTTCGATGAATTTCTGCTTCACTTCAATTTTACTAATATCTTCTTCCGTTAAAAGGTACTCTTTCTTTTTATTACCTAATAATTTAGACTCTTTTACATAAGATTTAAACTCACGGTAGGACCAGGCATCATCCATACTATCTAAAGCCTGAAACGGAGTACGTTGGCCTTTTTCTTGGTTTGCTGTAGCTAGAACCAATACTTTATTAGATAGACTATCGTCAAACGATAAAGATAGAGGTAAAATATGGTCAATTTCGTACTTGTACTGATTGTGAATTAAATCTGAAATTGGAATATTCTTCCCAGTATAGAGACACTTCTCTCCCTGCTGGTGCCATAAACGAATCTTAGTAGCCAATTCCTTATGCCCATGAAAAATACTATCTGGTAACTCTTTTTTCCCATTGTATTGGAATGCAGCCTTTTCCATAGCAACATTTTTCTCATCTTGGTTTGCCTTTTGACGTTTTATATAATCCTTCTTAGCATCTTCTTCGTTATTTTCACGCGCCATTTCGATAACGATATTATCAAAGATACCATATTTTTTAGTGGCTTCATTAATTATCTTTATGGCCTGTCTGACAGATTTTGCTACCACAGGATTATAGATTTCTTCTGTTACTTCTTTTTCATCAATATACTTAGTTCTTTTTGATGTTTCTTTAGATTTTTGTTTCCCCAATCGTGTGAGAATTGTCATTTGCTCCTCTGAAGTTTCATAGAGTTCTGGTATCAATTCCATCATGAGTTTAAGAGAAAAATTATGCCATCCCTTACTAAATAGACTACTATTATTTTTTCTAAATTGAACCAATTCAAGCACTTGGTCTTGACTAAATACATCCATTAACTTCGTATTAATCGCTTCTTCTATACCTTCTCGTTCAGTATTTAGAGTTAAAATATGAGCAAGCTCATCTAGAACTTTTCTAGACAATTCTCCAACTAGAATTGTTTCTAGCGATTGCATTTTTCGATAGACTTCAAAAGTATGCATTTCAGGTTTATTGTTTACATCAACTCGATAACCACGTATCTGATCTACTGAAGCGTCAATCATTTTAGCAATGTATTTCAATAAGGTTGAAGCCCCTAATGTTTTCGCCGACTTAGCATATTCAACGATTGTTTTCTTTTGTTCCTCACTCAGTTTCTTGGTCTCTGTAGGAACTGTTAAATTATTTAAATCATTCAGAAAATTAAACTCTTGAGCAGTATAGGAAGCTTTTGAAGCTCTGTATTCCTTCGGATAAAATGTACATTTACCGATAAAAATGTCATACATATTGGGTAATGTTATATATTTACCTTCAGAATCTTTCCTAGTTGTATATATTCCATAATCCGTACGAGATTTTTCATTACCTGGCCCATGATAATATTTTCTTTTCTCTGTAAGAATTTTTAGATAATCCTCTATAAAATCATCCGTGATCTGGTTATTAAATTCTTGCTGTTTTCTAAGAATTTTTTCAGCTTCTTTTCTATAAGCAGATGTTGAAAAAACATTGATCAATCGACGTTTCTCACCATTTTCCACAACAGTGAAATCTCCTCTTACCTGACCATATTTTTCGAAACGTTCTAGTTGGATTTGACCAGGTGTTTGTTCAGCAAGTAATTTTCTATTTTCTTCAACTGCCTTACCATAATCAGACGATACTGTACCCCCATCCTCAGAAGCATCATCTAAATAGCTGATACCACGTCTCTTAACTATATTCTTTAAAGCTATGAACAGCTCCTCATTCGTTAGTTGCTGATTCAATCCATGTACTCGAAGCTGATATGGATTAAGATTAATGGATACCTTAGAAAAATCAGTTAACAAACCATAGTCATCAAATAGATCCTGAAAGCGAACAACACGGTGTTTTTTCCGTCGATTTAATCGTCTAGCCTGTCTACTGTTTCTTCTTTCAACATTATTATCAGCAGTTGCAGCTGGGAAAATACGAGAATTCGTATGGATAATCTCACCAGTATCTTTGTTTAGAATACCTGCACCTACTGAAGCGATACCAATATCCAATCCTAAAACCAAACCATTCATAGTCAAACTCCTATTCAATCATCATATTAATTTAATTTTACTCTTTACTTCCTAAAAAATCAAATCATTATCTACAATTAAACGGAACATTTTTCTCTATCGTTGTGATAAATAAATCTCTTAACATAAATCATTCCGTACAAAAAATAAATATATAAAAATATTTTTGAAGATACATTTAGTCCAAAAATATTTCAAAAACCTTCATCAAAACTTTTGACTTCCTTTGTAGGCCATGATACGATATAATCAAGATAAGAAACTTAAACAAAAGACTGTATTCCCTAGCTTGGAAAGGTAATAGATAATATTCCTGAAGCAGTAACTGCTGTTGTAAGTCTAGTGACCGTCATACGGTAGCAAGGCAAAACAAAAAGCGTAAACCCGAGTCCCGCAAAAGAAAAGGTAAACGCTAAGAGGTAGGGGTGAAAAGCCACTCATACCTCTATTTTATCAGACGAAAAGAGGAAAAACAATGGTTAGTGCAATAGCTATTTTTATAATTGCAATCAATGTATATATTTATCTAAAAAATAAAAAGGACAAATAGGATGAGAAAAGATATTCAAGATTTATTAAAAATTCGAGAGCTACATCTACTATTTAGATAGAGGCTGTAGTTTCCTCGGCTACTGTTTCTAATCTCAAAAAAAGAAAAACTAGTAAGGAAACTAGTATAAAGGAACATAAAATGTTTAAGTTCAAAAAAAGCCACTCAAAGTAAAAACAAATAAGCTCGTAGTCAAAATAAACTTATTTATAATCAGCTTTGAATGGCACCTAGAAATTGGATAGTGAGAAATCACTATCCACCCCTTAGGGGGTGTACTTAAATTATAACAGGAAAAACAATGAAAGTAAATCTTAAAATTAGAAAAACCACCAAGCGTGAAAAAGTTGAATTTATTATTGGACTTCTTCTACTCCTATTTGTAATTTGGTATTTTACGAGGTAATATATGTCAGTAGATATTGAAGCTATCCGCTGGCTTTTAGACAACGCCTAAGCCTATGCTATCAGCAAAAACTGTGGCATGTCTATTCATGCCGTGGACAAGTATAAAAACTGTGTATCAGATATTATGAACATGCGTTTAAAACACGCTATCAGCATAACCGCATACGCCCAGGAACTAAAAAAGCAGTGATTTTGGTCACTGTTTTTAATTTTAACAAAACACCGTTTTTTACAATAATGCGTCACGATTCCCTCTTCCTATTCTTCATAAAAACGCTTTTTTGAACATTAGAATTGTAATTCCTGTTTCTAATCGTTCAAAATGTATGTTTTAGCAAAATAGAAAACCGTGACGATCATCACAGTCTATTTAAAAATTTCATTGTCTGCCTTCATTTCTGCCAAAACGGATTCCGTCAAATGCCCCCTGCAGGAATCGAACCTGCAACTACTCCTTAGGAGGGAGTTGTTATATCCATTGAACTAAGGGAGCTAGATAAAAACTCTGCTAGGTAAGCAGAGTTTTTTAGTCGAATTAACGACGGATTTCTTTGATACGAGCTGCCTTACCTTGAAGTGCACGCAAGTAGTACAATTTCGCACGACGTACTTTACCGTAACGAACAACTTCGATTTTTTCAACACGTGGAGTGTGGATTGGGAAGATACGCTCAACACCTACACCGTTAGAGATTTTACGAACTGTGTAGTTTTCTGAGATTCCAGCACCTTTACGTGCGATAACAACACCTTCAAAAATCTGGATACGTTCACGGTTACCTTCGACAACTTTCGCATGTACACGAACAGTGTCACCAGGACGGAATGATGGGATATCTGTACGAAGTTGACCTTCAGTCAAGCTTTGGATTAATGGATTCATTTTATTCTCCTATCTTTGTCAATCTTGAGGAATCTTCCTCAGCGGATAAACTGTATTTTTGTGCGTCCATTACACACAAGATACAGTTTACCAAATTTCCACAAAAAAGTAAAGAAATTTATAGCAGAATTCCTAAAAAAATCGCAACCAAACCACCTAGGTAGGTCAAAGTCAGGTAAGAATAAAAGACTTTCCTATCGCTCAGCAACCTTTGCAGTTCATCATTCAAGGTCGAAAAAGTTGTCAAACCTCCGCAAAATCCTGTTGCTAGAATAGCATAGACTTCCTTGAACTCCACATGATTGTAGAATAATCCAATTAAAAAACAACCTAAAAGATTGGCTATTAGCGTTCCGAGGGGTAATTTAGAAGCTTGATTATAGCGGGAAAAGAAATAGCGCATTAAAGCTCCGAAACCACAAGCAATTGCAAGATAGACGATTACCATTTCTTCCTCCCTAAATAGTAAGCTAAAAGCAGGCCTCCACCGATGCTAAAAAGCAAATATAGAACCAAACTCAGATAACGCCCTGTATCCAGTAGTTTCACAGCATCAAGCATTAGACTAGAAAAGGTTGTTAAACCACCACAAAAACCTGTACCCAGTGCTAAAATAACACCTTTACTTGTCCCCTTATAGACCAGATAGCCCTTGACAAGGTAAATCAAGCAGAAAATGCCTAGATAGTTAACAAGAAGGGTGCCCCAAGGGAAATCTGGACTGGCTGGTAACCAAGTAGAAACCAGGTAGCGAACCAGTCCGCCCAACATGGCAGCTAGAAAAATCCCTAGCGGATAAAATTGTTCTTTTTTCATTTGATATTTTGATCCTGATAATCACGCGAACGTTTGAGTATGTCAGAAAAAGTCGCGACAATAGTCTCCTGATAGCGCTTGTCCTCTACACGATTTCTGACCTTTTCAAAAATAACTGCTTCTCTCTTGGTATCTAAAATCGGTTTCCCTGAAGCCTTCTTATAAGCGACAACCTCTTCAACTAAATGCATTCTTTCTTCTAACAGTTTGACAATTTGGTCGTCGATTTGATCAATTTCTTGACGAATAATATCTAAATCCATACAGTCTCCTCCTTTATTTGAATTATTGTATCAAAAAGCCACCAAATAGGCTAGTAAAATCCCAACTCTCGATAAGAAAAATGCACTGATTGATTACATCAGCGCACTTTTATACTTATCCTACTTTAGCAGCCAATTCTTCTGCGAATTGTTCCAAGCGTTCAATGTCTTCTTCCTCAGCAGAGAGATCAACTTTGACACATTCTGAACCTTTTTCCGCTCCTGTCGCTACAAAAACGCGGTCAAAGTCATCGACAGCCTTACAGAATTCATCGTAGAAGGTGTCTCCTGAGCCGACCACTCCGTAGATTTTACCATTCAAGTTGAGGTCTGCTAGGTCTTCGTAGAAGTCCATCATCTCATCTGGCAATTCTCCATCACCATAAGTATAGGTCGCAACGATAGCGATGTCTGCTTCCAAGAAGTCTGAAGCGTCAACAGTTGTACATTCATCAACATCGACATCCAAGCCCAAGTCACGTAATTTGTCTGCTACAATATCTGCAATTTCTTCGGTATTACCGGTCATACTGGCAAATACAATTTTTGCTAATGCCATATCATCCTCCTCAATTTATCTTTCTCCATTATATCACATCTTTTTCATTTTAAAAATAAAAATTCTTGTGCTACAATGAAATGAGAAAGAATTGAGGTTATTTATGGACATTTGCCATCAAATTTTAGAAAAAATCAAAGAATACGACACGATTATCATTCATCGTCATATGAAACCAGACCCTGATGCCTTGGGAAGTCAGGTGGGATTGAAAGCTCTTCTCAAACATCATTTCCCAGAAAAAACCATCAAGGCCGTTGGTTTTGATGAACCAACTCTTACTTGGATGGCTGAAATGGATCTTGTTGAAGATAGTGCCTACCAAGGTGCCCTTGTCATCGTCTGTGATACGGCCAATACTGCTCGTATCGATGATAAGCGCTATAGTCAAGGTGATTTTCTCATTAAGATTGACCACCATCCAAATGATGATGTATATGGTGACCTGTCTTGGGTCGATACTAGTTCAAGTAGCGCTAGCGAGATGATTACCCTATTTGCCCAAACAATCCAACTGGCCTTGTCAGATCGCGCTGCTGAGTTGCTCTTTGCAGGAATTGTCGGTGATACAGGTCGCTTCCTCTACCCTTCTACCACTGCACGGACTCTTCGCCTGGCTGCCTATCTGAGAGAACATAACTTTGACTTTGCGGCTCTCACCCGCAAAATGGACACTATGAGTTACAAAATTGCTAAACTTCAGGGCTACATCTACGACCATCTGGAAGTGGATGAAAATGGCGCAGCTCGCGTGATTCTGAATCAGGAAATCTTAAAACGATTCAATGTCACCGATGCGGAAACTGCAGCCATTGTCGGTGCACCTGGACGTATTGACAGTGTGAGTCTCTGGGGAATTTTTGTGGAGCAGGCTGATGGCCACTACCGAGTTCGCTTACGCAGTAAAATCCATCCTATCAATGAAATCGCCAAGGAACATGATGGAGGAGGCCACCCTCTAGCAAGCGGTGCTAATTCCTATAGCCTAGAGGAAAACGAAATCATCTACCAAAAGTTAAAAAACTTGCTTAAAAACTGATAAAATACTTGCCAAACTTATCAGAATCTGATAGACTAGTATGGTAACAATCTATGGCTCGCAAAGAGACCATGG
>CAJZGT010000009.1 GCA_916048145.1 uncultured Streptococcus sp. | reverse complement strand
ATCAACTGATCAATCTGATCCAACATAGCATTGAACTGGCGAGTCACTTCTCTCAACTCATATGCACCAGTTTCCTTGGCACGCAGATTTTGTGTACCAGAAGCAATTTCCAACATTGTTTCTCTCAAATCCTTCAAAGGGGCAATCCAACGCTTGAGACTGAACCACACCAAGCAGAGACAGGCAAGAAGAGAGGTGACACTAGCCCCAAGCAAGGTCCACAAGAGCTGACTCCGAACCTGGTCTAACTTCTCCAAAGAAGACACGCCAAGTACCGTCCAATCAGTTCCTACAATCTTTTCCTGACTAACGTAGGATTGGTGATCTGGAGTATAGCCCTGCCCTGTCTCAATATAGGGTTTCATGGCCTCCATTTCACTAGATGAGCTATAAACTGTGTGTTGAGGATGGTAGACAAATTCATGGTTTTCATTGATGATAAAGGCAAACCCTTGCTGCCCCAACTGGAGCTGGTTGAGATAGGCTTCCAGCGTTTCATATGAAATATCCAAACGAAGCACGCCCAGATTGGCTCCCTTTGCATCAACAAGTTCCTGAGTGATAGAAATAACCCACTGACTATCCGACTTACGAGCCGGAGTCAAAACAGGCATGGCTCCCTGATGAATGGCCTTTTGGTACCAATCCTCAGCCATCATATCTGAGGAGGTTTTCATCTGCACACTATCATCAGTAGAAATAACCTGACCGGATTTGGTGACCAGTACCACCGTTTTCAAGTCCTGGTCAGCCTTTAAAATGGTCAAAAACAGATCTCGGATTTCCTTGACCTTGTCTTGACTGGGATTCTCAGCATAGGCTAGGACATCCGTCTGCTTGGTCAAACTAGTCGAGGTGGTTTCTAATTTTTTGATATAAGACTGGATAAAGTGGCTAGTTTGACTGATGGTCGTTTGGCTATTGCCCTCAATGCTAGCCTCAATGGCTGATGAACTAGATTGATAGTAGAAAGTCCCAACTACAGCCAGGAGAATGAGAAAGACCAGAAAGATGGAAATAACCATTCTGACTAGTAGAGAAGAACGCTTCATCGGTCTTCTCCCTTCTTAAACTGACGAGGGGTCACACCTGCAATCTGTTTAAAACGTTGAGTGAAGTAGTTCATGTCTTCAAAGCCAACCTTTTCTGCTATCTCATAAATCTTTAAATCTGTGGTTAGAAGTAAGAGTTTGGCTTGTTTGACACGCTCTCGTACCAGATAATCCTGAAAAGGCAAGCCCAACTCTTTCTTAATCAAAGAGCTCAGATAAGTCGGACTAAAGCCCAAGTCACTGGCCAAAGACTTTAAACTAAACTGACTGTCAGCCAGATGGGACTGAATCTTCTGAGCAATATTTCCCTCAAACTTATCAGTCAATAAATCTTGTAACTGCTCTTCCTTTTCTTCCTTGTCCAACTTTTGCTTGATTTTCCCTAACATATCCTCAATATCCTGACGAGAAAAGGGCTTGAGTAGGTAGTCATCTACACCAAGTTTGACAGCAGACAAGGCATAATCAAAATCATCGTAACCTGTTAAAAAAACTAGGTGAACCTGAGGATGGGTTTCTCGGACTAGTCTAGCCAACTGGATGCCATTCAGCTGAGGCATGTTGATATCCGTTAAAATAATATCTGGTACCTGCTTTTGAATCAAGTCCCAAGCCTGCCTTCCATTTTCAGTCTGACCAATGATTTCCATATCGTAGGCTGCTACATTGACCAGCTTGGTCAAGCCTTGCCTTACCAGATATTCATCTTCTACGATTAAGACTGTGTAGGTCATGCTTCTCTCCTTTGTCACTTACTAGTATCAGTATAGCAAAATTCTCCTCTAACTGCTTAGGAAAGACTTCTTAATCAACATAATCTAGTAAATAAGCGTAGCCTTTTTCTTCCATTTGATCTTTAGGAATAAAGCGGATAGAGAGACTATTGATACAGTAGCGCAAGCCACCCTTGTCCTGAGGCCCATCTGTAAAGACATGGCCAAGGTGAGAATCTCCAACTCGGCTCCGCACTTCCATGCGTGTCATATTGTAAGACTTATCTTCCTTGTAGGTGGCAACATCTGGACTGATTGGTTGGGTGAAACTAGGCCAGCCACAACCAGACTCAAACTTGTCCTTTGATGAAAAGAGGGGTTCGCCAGTTGCCACATCCACATAGATACCAGATTCAAATTTATCCCAGTAGCGGTTTGAAAAAGCTCGTTCTGTTTGATTTTTCTGGGTAACTGCATACTCCTCAGGTGACAAGGTCTTTTTCAATTCCTCATCACTTGGTTTTGGATATTTGCTGGCATCGATGACGGGGTAGGCAGCCTGATTGACATTGATATGGCAGTAGCCATTTGGATTTTTCTTGAGATAATCTTGATGGTAATCCTCAGCCACCACAAAATTCTTCAAGTTCTCCTTCTCAACTGCCAAAGGTTGGTCGTATTTCTTAGCCACCTCATCAAATACTTGGTTAATTACCTCCAAATCCTTGGCATCTGTGTAATAAACACCGGTACGGTACTGGGTCCCCACATCATTTCCTTGTTTATTTTTGCTGGTTGGATTGATAATGCGGAAGTAATGAAGCAGGATTTCCTTGAGGGAAATTTGCTTGGCATCATAAGTAACATGGACAGTCTCCGCATGTCCTGTTTGGTTAATCAATTCATACTTGGTTGTTTCCCCTCTACCATTTGCATAGCCTGAAACGGCATCTGTCACTCCGGGAACGCGTGAGAAGTATTCCTCCACTCCCCAGAAACATCCCCCAGCTAGATAAATTTCGTGCAAGTCTGCATCTTTACTCACTTCTGTTTTTTTCACTGTTTTTCCTCCTTGGCTAACTGATGCTTTCTCAATTTGCGAGCTATCTGTCTGCCCTGCATTTCGCATCAATAGAAAATAGAAACCGGTTATGGCTAGGAAAAAAATCCCTGCCAAGACAAACAATTTTACTTTATCATTCATGACCTTTCCCTACCCCATTTCTTTCAATTCTTTTAAAATCATATCCTTATCCATAAAACCTGGTTGCGTTTTGACCAGCTTGCCTTCCTTGTCTATAAAGGCTTGAGTTGGGTAAGAACGGACACCATAACTTTCCAAAAGTTTGCCTGATGGATCAACTAGAACTGGAAAATTTTTATAATCCAAGCCCTTGTACCAGTTCTTAAAGTCCGCTTCAGCTTGCTCACCCTTGTGACCAGGAGACACCACTGTCAAGACCACATAGTCATCACCAGCTTCTTTAGCAATTTCATCCGTATCTGGAAGACTTGCTAGACAGATGGAACACCAAGAAGCCCAGAATTTGAGATAGACTTTCTTGCCCTTGTAGTCAGACAAGCGGTAGGTCTTGCCATCTACTCCCATCAATTCAAAATCAGCGACTGCCTGACCTTTAGTTGCAGTTTGCGCACTGACTTGTTCTGTTTTGGTTTGCTCCTTCATAGTAGACTCGTCTGACATGTTTTTATCCGAACAGGCTGCCAAGCAACAGATTGAGCCTACTCCAAGGAGACATGTTTGCCATTTTTTCATTTCTTTTTCCTCTCTATTCAAATAATGTAGTCAAAATGGAAGCATTTCCCAAAAGCACCAAGATTCCCATCACGATAATGAGGAAACCACCCACTTTTTTGAGGGTTCCGAGGTAAGGATGGAGTTTGCGGAAATGTTTCAAAACATAGCTGGAGGCGAGAGCTAGAACCAAAAATGGTAGTGCCAATCCCAGCGTGTAAACCAACATGAGACCAGCTCCCTGCCAAGCACCTGAGCCACCAGAAGCCGCCAAGGCCAAAACAGAGCCTAGAACCGGCCCCACACATGGCGTCCAAGCAAAACTAAAGGTCAATCCCAGTAAAAATGCCTGACTATAGCCCTTACCCTTTTGACCCTGTCTCTGTAATTGTAGCCTTCTTTCCTTGTAGAGTCCCTGCAAATGTAAGACTTCCATCTGATGCAAGCCCAAGAGAATGATAACCGCACCCGTCACATACTGAAACCAAGAAGCATACAGCAAATTGCCTAAAAAACCAGCTCCATAGCCCAGTAAGATAAAGATAAAGGATATCCCCGCTATAAAGGCCAAAGTCCGCAATAGACTAACAAGTGAGATTGAATATTTTCCACTAGAAGCCTGAGCACCATCTTTGTCATCCAGTAAGACCCCTGCATAAACCGGTAACAAGGGTAAAATACAAGGAGAAAAGAAGGAAAGAATTCCAGCAAGAAAAACACTGATAAAAAAGATTATATTATCCATCGCCTTCCTCCATTCTTTGATTTGATAGGACTATTATAGCCCCAAAACTCCAGAAAAAACAGGGACAATGATAGGGAAAAATAGGAATTTAATCAGGTTATGTAAAAAATGTTGCAAAAAAAGCCAGACACAGTCTGACTTTGATCGAAACAGAAAAGAAAATCACCTGTCTTCCCTGCTTATCTGGTAATAAATAAGGTCCGCAATATAGCCTTTTCGCTCAACCCCATTTGCAACAGTCTTTAGATAGGACATTCCAGCCTTCTCCATGACACGACCAGAAGCTGGATTAAGACTGGCATATCGTGCTCTGACTTTTTGAAAACCTGCTTGAATAAAACAAAAGTCTAACACAGCTTTCAAAGCCTCTGTCATAAGACCACGACCCCAATAGTTTTTTCCTAAGACATAGCCAATTTCACAACTTGAATCATCCTCATCTATCTTAACGATACTGATATCTCCTACCACTTGCTCTGGGTTTTCTTTGAGACAAATGGCCCATTTGTAATAGTTGGGATTAGTATAGGAAGTAACCCAGTTACGAATCGAATTTCGAGTCACCTCGACATCAGGATGAGGATCCCAGGTGACATAGGTCAGATTCTCAGCGGATGAAGCCCAATTCTGAAACATAGCTTCTGCATCACTTTCCACAAATCTTCGCAAGATTAAACGATCTGTCTGTAATATTTGCGTACCATTAGATTTCATGGTGCTACCTCACTTTCTAATAAATGATTCTATGTCCAATCTCCATTGAAACTTGTTTTGCTTTTGAATTTCAAGGTAATAAGCTAAAAAGGTCCCCCGGACCTTCATCGCTTTCTCATTTCTAGGCTCAGGGTAAAAAGGTCCACAGGACCTTTTTACTCCCAAAAGTCATCAAAGACGGTGATGGGTAGGTGGCGTTTATGTTGGCCTTTGTACCACCAGTTTTCGATTCTTGCTTGGGCTTCTGGGCTGATTGTTTTTCCTTCTAAGTAGTCGTCAATCTCTTCATAGGTGACTCCAAGTGCGACTTCGTCAGCAATACCTGGTTTTTCTTCTTCCAAATCTGCTGTTGGGATTTTTTCATAAAGAGCTGGGTTTGCACCAAGTTCCTTCAAGAGTTGTTTTCCTTGACGTTTATTGAGGCGGAAAAGGGGTAAAATATCTGCACCTCCGTCACCAAACTTGGTAAAGAAACCTGTGATATTTTCCGCAGCATGGTCTGTTCCAATGACCGCTCCACTATGGGCACCTGCAAGGGCATATTGGGCAATCATACGGCAACGAGCCTTGATATTTCCCTTGTTGAAGTCTGAAACAGGGCTTCCTGTCGCTTCAACTGCAGCTGTCATGGCGTCAGCAGATTCCTTGATATTAACCACCAAGCTGACATCAGGCTGGATAAAGGCTAGGGCTTTTTGAGCATCTGCTTCATCAGCTTGCACTCCGTATGGCAGGCGGACAGCGATAAATTTGTAGCTGTCATCTCCTGTCTCTGCGCGCAGTTCTTCCATAGCTAATTGGGCCAAACGCCCTGCCAAGGTTGAGTCCTGACCTCCAGAAATCCCTAACACAAATGTCTTAAGAAAGGGATGTTTTTTCAAGTATCTTTTTAAAAAATCAATGGAACGACGGATTTCTTCCTGGACATCAATCACCGGTTTCACACCCAGTTCTTGGATAATCGTTTCTTGTAAACTCATTCTTCTTCTCCTTCACCAAGGGCTTCCTTGCGCATCTTGTCAATCAAATCCATCTTGTCTTGCCATACATCACGCGCCAAATCCACTGGATAATGTTGAGGATTCAGCACGCGCTTGTACTCATCCCACAGCTTGTCAAATTCCTTACGAGCATAATCCTGAATCTCAGTCAAGCTAGGCAGGTTGTAAATCAATTTTCCGTCTTTGAAGATATCCACCAAGAGAGGAACAGAGTCAAAATTACGAACGGTCTTCTTGATGTAAGTATAGGTCGGATGGAACATCTTGATTTCTGTCATGTCGCTCACATCCACACCATCATAAGTGATGTAATCACCCTCTGACTTACCTTTTTCACGACTGGTAATGCGCCACACCTGCTTCTTACCTGGCGTAGACACTTTTTCCGCATTATTTGACAGCTTGATGGTATTGCGCATCTGACCATTTTCATCTTCGATCGCCACAATCTTATAAACTGCTCCAAGAGCTGGCTGGTCATAGGCTGTAATCAGCTTGGTTCCCACACCCCAGACATCAATCTTAGCCTTTTGCATCTTGAGGTTGAGGATAGTATTTTCATCTAGGTCATTAGATGCATAAATCTTAGCCTCTGTAAATCCAGCCTCGTCTAGTTGCTGACGGACTTTCTTGGAAATATAGGCAATATCCCCAGAGTCAATCCGCACACCCATAAAGTTAATCTGGTCGCCCAGCTCACGCGCCACCTGAATAGCAGCTGGCACACCGATACGAAGGGTATCATAGGTATCCACAAGAAAAACGCAATTTTTGTGGGTCGCAGCATAGGCCTTGAAGGCTTCGTAATCGTTTCCATAAACCTGTACTAAGGCATGGGCGTGAGTCCCCAAGACAGGAATGTCAAAGAGTTTACCAGCACGCACGTTGCTGGTTCCATTGGCACCACCAATCACCGCTGCGCGTGTTCCCCAGATAGCCGCATCCATTTCTTGAGCCCGACGTGTTCCAAACTCCATCAAAGGTTCATCCTCAATGACCGAACGAATACGAGCTGCCTTGGTAGCGACCAAAGTCTGGTAGTTAACGATGTTCAAAAGGGCTGTTTCGACCAACTGACATTGGGCTAGAGGACCTTCCACCTGCACAATCGGTTCATTAGCAAAAACCAAATCCCCTTCTTGGGCAGAACGAACGGTCAACTCCAACTTGAAATTGCGAAGATAGTCCAAGAATGCCCCATGATAGCCTAGCGACTCCAAATAGGCAATATCACTATCTGAAAAACGCAGGTCTTCAAGATAACTCACAATTCTTTCCAAACCTGCAAAAACCGCATAGCCGTTCTTAAAAGGCTGTTGGCGGAAATAAACCTCAAAGACCGCCTTTTTATTGTGAATCCCTTGGTCAAAGTAAACCTGCATCATGTTAATCTGGTACAAGTCCGTGTGCAATGTCAAACTATCATCTGGATACATACTTTTCCTACTTCCTTAACTAGAAATCCATGAAAATTTTCAAGAACTTTCATGTGTTCCAATAAATTAGTACTATTATAACACATTTTAGCTGTATTGAGAAAAGTGTAACAAGCTATTCTCCACTCTCCAGTTCATCCATATCTTGTTCAAACTTTTTCTGAGCCCATTCGCCATAGCTCTTAAGACCAAGATTGCCAATAAAGACCCAGGGAAGGTAAATGACATAAGTAATGACCCAAGCAGATAGGTATTTAACGTTCAAAGGATTGTGCTGATAAATTTCTATGTTGAATTGATAATTCTGCAACATCAATAGAGTTGTAATCGCCAAGGTTAGGAAAAAACAACCCAAAATTGTAAAATGAAAACGACTATAGTAGGTCACTCCCAGATAACGGGCACGATTGAAAAAGAAGAAAATTCCTACTATCAGAGTATAGACTAGAAAATTCGGATTAAAAAGAGAGGGAGCTAATACAGCCACCAAATAGTTTAGAAGTACAAGCCCAATAAAGAGGGAAAAGGATTCTGCCCCAGCTTTATTGATTAGTTGTTCTTCTCTTTCGTCAAGTAATTGATAATGAATGAATTTATTTACCATCTTCTTCCTCCCAAAATAGTTGGTCTAGGGTTTTCCCTAAACATCTGCAAATGGACTGACAGAGTGAGAGACTGGGATTGTATTTTCCCGCCTCTATCAAACCAATAGTCTGGCGCGTCACCCCGACAGCATCTGCTAGTTGACCTTGTGTTAAATCAAGCTCCACACGAGCTAATTTTAATTTTAAATTTTTAGCCACCTGCGTCCTCCTTATAGTTTTAATACTCATCTACTCTTAAAAAATCCAAAACCAACACAAGCTGTCAGCTATTTATTATAACCTCATTAATTAGCACTCCAATATTATCTTCAGCCTAAAATCAGTATGTTGGATTGTTTGAAATAAACTTCCTAGTTTGCTATTTGATTTTTTGTTTAGTATTAGCTTTAGTAGGGTCTTTTAAACGAGTTTTGATTGCTTGTATTTCTTGTTTAGTTGATTTCATATCACTATTATATAATGCTTTTGGAAATGAGTCTAGCATAATACAAAAACGTGTACACAGCAAGAGTAGGAGCATAGCAAGATGACTGATTTTTTTGCTGGATTTGCAGTCTGCAAAATAATACTAAACAAAACTAAAATGAATACTCCTTGCTTTTCTTGAGAGTGAAAAAGTACAATAAAATGATTGTAGTGATTACCAAAAGATACTGACTAATAGACATCGTATTTGAAGCAACAAATACAGGTAAGGAATAAAAAGGAAGAAGTTCAATTGCTTTGATAAACAAATCATTACTAGTATTCGTCATAATCGTATTTAATATATTAGGGATAAAGAGTAGTAAGGCTACTAAAATACCAAATACCAAGCCACTTTTCAATTTGTATAAATAGAAAATGTAAGATAATAGAAAATAAAATAGGACTAACAAAATTGTATTGACTACAATGGCTACTATAAAATCTAATCCTAAAGCACCTGGAACACCCAATTTACTTACGATGACTAGTAACACAATACCATTCAAAGCATAGATAATGGAAACTGAGATGGCATATAGAAAATTGGACAAGACATAAATCATCCGATTTTTCTGTTGATTATAAAATAAACTTATCGTATTGTGGGAAAAATCTCTACTAATAATTCGGTTAGCATGTATAACAGCCATTAACATACCGAGCATAGCATAAAAGTTTGAAATATGCTTAATACCAAGCGATGTCCCTTGAGTCTTTAGAATAAAGAATGTAACCAATATCGGCGGTATAAACGAGATAAGCAAACCGAGATATATTACGCCTGATGAATATAAATCCCTTATATTTTCCTTAAGAAAATTCAATTTATTTAATTTCATGATTATAACCCTCCTTTATTTTGAACGATTTAGATAAATATCTTTAAGCGTCTCTTTTTTAGTTTCAAAATCAACTACTTTAATAGAGTTTTCGTTGAAAAATTTAAAAAGCTCACTACTTTGAATATTCCCAGACATAGTAATTCTCAGTCCCTCTTCCTGAACAATTTCCCCACATTCTTGTTTGGTAATGAAAATGTCTCTATCTGTAGCTGATGAAAAAGCTATCTCAAACAAGCAATTATGACTATCTTTTCCTACTTTTTGAAATGTCAAAAGTCCGTTCTCCAAGAAAAGGACTCTCTCACAAATTTCTTCAATATCTTCTAATTTATGACTCGATATTAAAATTCCCACATTTTCATGTAAAGCTAA
This sequence comes from uncultured Streptococcus sp., assembly GCA_916048145.1. Taxonomy (GTDB): domain Bacteria; phylum Bacillota; class Bacilli; order Lactobacillales; family Streptococcaceae; genus Streptococcus. Next base: position 9,324 of record CAJZGT010000009.1, on the reverse strand, counting down.
ATTTTTTAGAACCGCTAAAACTATTTGTGATGATTCAATATCTAAACCATTAGTCGGTTCATCTAAAATCAATATATCAGGTTCCGTAACGAGAGTTAGAAGCAAAGCTAATTTTTGTTTTGTCCCCAAAGAATAGGTCTTTACTTTTTTATTAATAGACTGAGTCAAATCTAACTCTTGAATCAAACTCCAAAATCTTTCTTGATTGTAGTCAACACCATATAAGTTTGCTAGATATTTTAAATTCTCTAAACCTGTTTTAGATAAAAATAATTTTGGTTCTTCAATTAAATACCCAACATTATTGCTGCTTATAATATTCCCTGAAGTCGGTTGATTATTCTGAACAAGAATTTTCATCAATGTACTCTTGCCAACTCCGTTTCTCCCTACTAGACCAACAATTTCACCCTTATTAAGTGCGAAATTTATATCTTTGAGAATAGTTGAATGACCATAATTTTTACTTACATTTATAACTTCCATTTTTTAATTCCTCCATTAATATTCTTGGTTTTCTCTTTGATCATCATTAATTTTAAAAAGTTGCGCCTCTTTTCAACATTATTATATCATATATCTAACTTAATGCAATATATAAATGTCATTTTGTAACATTTTGTTAACAAAAAAAACTCTCTGGCAAAAAAAGATAGAGAGTTTTTAGTTTAAATATATAATTTCAAAATATCTACGACATCAGTTCTTTTCTTAACCTGATAGACCTTGATTCCCAACTTCTCAGCTGCGATTGCATTGTCTTCAATATCGTCTAGAAAGACACAATTTGTAGTATTTAAGGGGTATTTTATCGAGACTTATGTCAAGCTCCCTCTTTGCTCTATACCTTCATATTCTCCTTACAAATCCTTTTGGTAGTAATATCTTTTCCCTGTGTAGGGATAGTCTTGCAAAGCAAAGACTTCCTTGTAGCCATGGCTTAGATAAAAATCTGGAGCTTGAAACTGATAAGTATTGACAAAAGCAAAACGACAGTTTCGATTCTTGGCTTCACTTTCTGCTTGCTGCAATAGTCTTGAACCGATTCCTTGCCCTCGCAGTTCCTCTTTTACAAACAAATACTCAATTTCCAACCAATTTCCAAAAGTCTCAGCCACCAAGCCTGCCAGAAGATTGCCCTTTTCATCTTCAACATAAATATTCAATGGCTCACTTTCAGCCTCTTCTCTTTTTGAACGGTTATAAGCACGAATCAAATTCCCAATTTCTTGTGCTTTCTGGGATTCCTCATTTTCCAATCTAAAGTACATCCAAACCTCCTCGAAAACTGATACAGCTTGATTATAGTCTTATTTCAATAGACTGTCAAACTAGCAAAAACTCATCAAGCTAAGTTGATGAGTTCCAAATCTATTTTCTAAATTTCCACTGGCTATAAATACCGAAACCGATAATCCAAATAGCTGATCCAATTGCTCCTACAAATGTAGACTCTTGTAAAAAGAGAGTTACAAAGACAAAGGCAAAGAAGAGCATGGTTAAAGGATTTAGGAAACGATAATGGGGCATGAGATAGCCATCCGCCATAAAGTCTGGTGACTTGCGGTATTTAAGGTGAGCCACCATAATCAAGATATAAATGGCGATATAGACACCTGATGACGATGCCGTAATCAAGGCAAAGGCATCGGAAACACCTGGCAAGATGTTAATAAAGGCTGCTAGGGCAATCAAGATTGCTGAGGCGATGATGGCATTTTGTGGCACATTGTGGCGAGAAAGAGTATCTGCTTTAATTGCTTTTAGGAAACGATTTGGTGAATCATGAGCAATCTGATACAAGTGACGACCTGTTGAATAAAGGGTTGAGTTAAGAGCAGATGCTGCTGACGTCAAAACGACGAAGTTAATCAAGGCCGCTGCCCACTTGATACCTGCCAATTCAAACACCGTAACAAAGGGAGAATCAGCCGATGCAAGTTCACGCCAAGGAATGATAGCCATGATGGCTAAGAGGGCACCTCCATAGAAAAAGGCGATACGCAAAGGAATTTCCTTAACGGCTTTTGGCAAGACCTCGCGTGGATTTTTTGTTTCTGAAGTTGTTACCCCGATAAACTCAATCATGAGGTAGGCAAAGAAAACCATCTGGAAGGCCATGACAAAGTTCACTCCACCATTTGGGAAAAGGGAGAAATTGTCGGCAATATTAGCCAAACTTGCTACTCCATGAGGTGTCTTAAAGCCTGTCAAGACCATAAAGACTCCTGTTGCAATCATAGCTAAAATAGCCACAATCTTGACCATAGCAAACCAAAACTCAACTTCCCCAAAGAGCTTCACCGCGATCAGATTGACCAAGGCTAGAATGGTCAAAAATCCAATCTCAATCATCCAACTTGGCCAGCTAGGAAACCAGAACTGAACATAGTGAGAAATCGCAGTGATTTCCGCCATACCGATAAAGACAACGGATAGCCAGTAAGACCAAACTGAGAAATAACCCCAGCCCTTACCTAAATGGCGCGTGATAAAGTTGATAAATGTATGTTGCTCAGGATCTTGATAGAGCATTTCCCCAACCGCACGCATCATGAGGAACATGAAGGCCCCTGTAATCATATAAATCAGTACAATGGACGGACCTGTTAGGCTAATAGAGCGACCTGCTCCCAAAAAGAGTCCTGTTCCGATTGTTCCAGCGATGGCCATAACCTGCACGTGACGATTGGTCAGACCACGCTCCATCTTATTTTTTTTCTTCTTTGAACTCATAACGTCTCCAATTCAATTTAAAATGGAAAAAGGAGTGAGTGAAGCGCACAGCCTCCCCACTCCTTTTTTCTGTTTTTAGGCTGTTTTTTCAACCTTCAAGATTTTTACATCATAGCTACCAACAGGTGTTTCAATGGTTGCTGTGTCACCTGTTTTCTTGCCAATCAAGGCTTGTCCAATTGGGCTTTCATTTGAAACTTTACCTGCAAAGGCATCCGCACCCGCTGAACCTACGATAATATAAACTTCTTCTTCGTCCTCACCAATTTCTTGGATAGTGACTGTTTTACCAATCGCTACTTCGTCTTGGGCAACTGAGTCGCTATTGACGATTTCAGCATAGCGAATTTTTGTTTCCAAGCTAGAGATTTGTCCTTCGACAAAGGCTTGTTCATCCTTAGCTGCTTCATATTCACTGTTTTCAGAAAGGTCACCGTATGAACGGGCAATCTTAATGCGTTCTACCACTTCTGGTCGGCGGACCAATTTCAATTCTTCTAATTCTTTTTCAAGTTTTTCCTTTTCCGCTAGGGTCATAGGATATGTTTTTTCTGCCATTTTTCTCAACTTTCTTATTTAACTTTTAAAGCAAAATTATGTGGCGAACCACATAATTTTAGTTTGCACTACTTGATTGGGATAATTTGCTGTTGATATGCTGTGCAACATTTTTATCATGTTCATCTTTGGTTGTTGCAAAGTAAACTTTTCCATCTTCAACATTGGCCACAAAGTACAAGTATTCACTCTTTGTTTGGTTAACACTTGCTTCAATAGCATCAAGACTTGGGCTATCAACTGGCCCAGGCATAAGACCCAGACGAGTATAGACGTTAAAAGGTGAATCAATATTTGTATCAATTCCAGCATCATCGGCTAAACTAATTTTCTGACCAAGTTTTCCTTGAGCATATAGAATAGCAATATTACTTTGAAGGGGCATACCAAGGTTCAAACGATTATAGAAAACACCAGCAATTTTTTTGCGATCTTCTGTCTGAGCACCCTCTTTTTCCACAAGGGATGCAATCGTCAACAATTCATTAACCGTCAAATTCTTTTCTTTAATCGAACTATAATGGTTTGATAAGGCCTTATCCATAGCAGACAGCATCTCATCAATCAAACTTTCAATAGTTGTGCTTTCCTTGATAGAGTAGGTTGCTGGGAAAAGATATCCCTCCAAACGATAACGAACACCAGACTCTTTTGTTGGCAAACTTTCAAGCAAGTTTGGATACTTAGCTACCTCTTGAGCAATAAAGGTTTCATCTTGAACTTTTGTCAAGAAGGCATCTGCCGTAAGAGCTTCTTTAAAATTACCTTCAAGTTGTCCCACTGCTTGTGCGATTTGATCAATTGTATAACCTTCTGGAATTGTCAAGTTCGCAAGAGATGGGGCCTGAGGTTCAGGTGTACCACCTTTTTGCAATTCTTTAATCAAATCATCCGTACTCATACTCTTCATCAAGTTATAGTATCCTGATTTGAAATCAGAGTAATTTTTGTACTTAGCATACAAGCTGAAGATAATTCCATGTTTGACCAAACCAGATTTTTCCAAAGCATTCCCAATTTCTTGGACATTGGAACCTTCTGGAATTTGAACAGTAACATACTCCTTAGAATTCGCATCAATTGGTTTAAATGAATCTTGAATATAGACATAGCCAAAATAGCCACCCAGAGACACAACTACCAAGAATAACAAGAAGCCAACAAGACATCCTTTCCCTTTTGACTTCTTCTTAGCAGTTGATTTTGTAGCTTCGCGACGACTACGTCTCGGAGCACTAGCTAGGCTGTCTGTTAATTCAGCTGACTCAGATAGATCATTATCCTGTGCAGGAGTACTAACTTCTTCCGGTTGTTTACTTATTTTATACGACACCGCAACCTTTGTTGGAATCTCGTTAAATTCTTTCTCTTCGTTAAGCTTTACAGGTTCTACTTTCGGTTGAACTGGCTCAAAAATAGGTTCTACAGGTTCAACTACAGGCTCAGCAGCCGCTTCAATTTTAGATTCTGCAACTTCTTCATTTGCTGCAATTTCATCCGAAATATCATTTGAACGTGACGGAACACTAGGAGCGTTCTTTAATATTTGATCCACAACAGAGAGAGAATTAGCCATCAACTCTTCTGCTGAAGGTTCGTTGTCCTGAATTGAAGGAACTACTGAATTTTCTGGAGACGAAGGAGTTTCAAAACTTGTAATCTCGTTTTCTTGCTCACTTCTATCTTGTTTTTTTACTCTCTCTAAATCACGTAAAATCTGCTCTTTAAAGCTTAATTTTTCTTCTTTTGGATTTTCACTCAAAAGATTTACCTCCTTGTTGACAGTCCATAATATTATATCTTAAAAACGAAAGAAAAGCAACCTAACATGCTTTTCCAGCTTATTTTTTAGCTTCCCAGACCATATCATACCATGTTTCCCCTGCAAAGGTTGACTGGGACTGGCCTTCATTGACAAATCCATGCTTTTCGTAGTAGGCGATGAGATAGTCATGACAGGTTAGGTTAATGCCTTCTCTTTCGTGTTCAAGAGCCAGTTCTTTCAAGACTGTTAGTAATTTTTTACCAAGTCCAAGTCCCTGTGATTCTTTAGCAATAGAAAGACAGGTCACAGAGATATAACCACCAGGCTTATGACTATAATCTTCTATCTCTTCTGTAAAAGACTGATCTTGCAGATGGCGGTGTAGTCCAACTGGCCCTTCTATATACCCCATGATTCTGCCTTCTTTTTCTGCAACCAGAAACGAGGTCTGAATTTCTCGCAAATGCGCCTCAAAAACAGAGCGAGGAATGGCTTCTTCAATCGAGAAATTTTCTAGCTCAATCTCAACGATACGATCCAAATCTTCTAATCTTGCTTTCCTAATTTCCATTTCGCCTCCTAAAAAAGAGATTAAACCAAATCATACTAAAACCTTGACTAGCTGCATAAAGCGAATCTGTCTCTTCTTCATCAATAAAACCGTTCATTTCAAAATAGGAAAGCAACTCATCCGGACTCTTCAAACGAATAGCTTTGTAATCCAGCTCAACTGCCACATCTTTCAAAGCCGCAAGAAGAAGCGTTCCCAAGCCCTGTCTCTGATGGTCAGTATCAATGACTAAAGAATGTATTTCTAGACATTTCGGATTGTGTGGGTAAGGACCACCTAGAATATAGCCCAGAAGCTGATTTTCATCCCTAGCTAGAAGAAAGGTATCCGCACACTTACGGATACTTTCTTCTAAGATATGGGAAGGTTGCTGCTTTTCAGCTGGAAAAGATGAAGCCTGAAGTGTCTCTATCTCAGCCAAATCAGACTTACTTGCCTGAATGATCTTAATTGGAATTTCCATGAAAACTTCCTATTGAACATTGCTTGTCAAATTAGACAAGAGACGCTCGAATGAATATTCATAGGTCTGGATATCTCCTGCTCCCATAAAGACATAGACAGCATTGTTATGGTCTAGGAGTGGAGAAACATTTTCAACAGTAATCACTTGGTGTTTCTTGTTGATTTTATTGGCTAGGTCTTCTACCTTAACATCACCATGGTCTACTTCACGAGCAGATCCATAAATTTGCGCTAGGTAAACTGCATCCGCTTGGTTCAAAGCGTGGGCAAATTCGTCCAACAAGGCAATGGTTCTTGTAAAGGTATGCGGTTGGAAGACTGCTACAATTTCCTTGCTTGGGTATTTCTGACGAGCCGCATCCAAGGTCGCAATGATTTCTGTTGGATGGTGGGCAAAGTCATCGATAATCACTGTGTCATTGACAATTTTCTCAGTGAAACGACGCTTAACACCGGCAAATGTTTTCAAGTGTTCACGCACCAAGTTCAAATCAAATCCTGCTGTGTAAAGAAGACCAATAACGGCTGTCGCATTCATGATATTGTGACGACCAAAGGTTGGAATGTGGAATTGCCCTAATTCTTGACCACGGAAATGAACTGTGAAGGTTGAACCAGTTGTTGAACGAAGAAGATCACTAGCGACAAAGTCATTACCTTCTGCTTCAAAACCATAATAATAAATTGGTGCATCAGACGTAATCTTACGCAATTCAGCATCTTCACCGTAGATAAACAAACCTTTGGTAATTTGTTTAGCATAGTCGTTAAAGGCATTGAAAACATCCTCTAGACTTGTGAAATAGTCTGGATGGTCAAAGTCAATGTTGGTGATAATAGAGTATTCTGGATGGTAAGGCATAAAGTGACGCTCATATTCGTCAGATTCAAAGACAAAATATTTGGCATTGGCTGAACCACGACCAGTCCCGTCTCCAATCAAGAAGCTAGTATCCGTGATATGAGACAAGACATGAGACAACATACCTGTCGTTGAAGTTTTTCCATGTGCTCCTGCTACTCCCATGCTGACAAAGTCGCGCATAAAGCTACCTAGAAATTCATGGTAACGTTTGTAGCTGATACCATTTTGGTCTGCATAGGCAATTTCTACGTTGTTATCTGGACGAAAGGCATTTCCAGCGATAATTTCCATATCACCGTCTAGATTCTTTTCATCAAAAGGAAGAATGGTAATCCCTGCCTGCTCAAGACCACGTTGAGTAAAGTAGTACTTTTCAACATCTGATCCCTGTACCTTATGCCCCATTTGGTGCAACATCAAGGCCAAGGCACTCATCCCTGATCCTTTAATTCCGATAAAATGATATGTCTTTGGCATGTTTTCTCCCCTATTCTGTAATTCTGGTCAGATTCAACTCTTGGGCAACCCGACGTTCTTGTTCTGTTTGTTTACTTTTTTTATTGTAGATTTGGCTCTTCTTCAGAAAATCATAATTATTTTTCTTTGGACCTGAAGTTTCTTTTGGCTCAGCTTGAGTCGAAATATTGCTCACTTCTTCCGCCAAGATGTAATGAGACTGGGTCAATTTTTGACTATATTTGACAAATTCACCAGGATTTTCCTTTTGGAAAGGCGCGGTAGGTTGATTGCCCTGTCTAACCAGACTTGGCTGAGAATGGCGTCTTGTAGGAGTAATATCCTTAGTCAGATAACTTGCTGAGCGTTTCTTTTTCAAATCCGCACGCGCTTCTTCACGCGCCACCTCTGCATAGCTCTTTCCTTCTTTTTTAACTCCTAAACCAGACTTCTTAGGTTTCTCTACTGGCTTTTCAATCGGTTTTGCTGGTTTTTCTTCAGTAATAGGGGCCCACTCCAGATAATTCTTATCACGGTATTCTCCCTTGATATTACTGATAAAATCAGATTCATCGTACAAGTTCATGACTGGCATTTCAGTCAGTATGACCTCATCATCTGACACCAATGGAAATCGTTCTTCTCTCATTTTCTATTTCCTTTCAACACTTCATTATAGCGTATTGTCTTGATTTTTCAAGTGCTGGCTTCAGAAATTCCCAAAATTTCTCTAATTTCTGCTAGGGTCAGACTGCCACGTGACTCTGTTCCATCCAATACTTGTGACACCAGATGTTTCTTTTGTTCTTGGAGTTCCTGAATTTTTTCTTCAATGGTTCCCTTGGTCACCAAGCGATAGACCTCAACCGTTTCTTCCTGACCCATTCGATGGGCACGGCCAATAGCTTGCGCTTCCACCGCAGGATTCCACCAAAGGTCAACCAAAATCACTGTATCAGCACCTGTCAGGTTCAGACCGACACCACCAGCCTTAAGAGAAATCAGAAATGCATCTCTTTCTCCTTGATTAAAGGCCTTGGTCATGTCTTGTCTTTCCTTGGCTGGGGTTGAACCCGTAATTTTAAAGGATGTCATGCCCAAGTCTGGCAGTTCTTGTTCAATTTTCTCCAACATTCCCTTGAACTGCGAGAAAATCAAGACACGGTGTCCACCGTCTGCCACCTGAACCAGAAGATCTCGAAGACTATCCAGTTTGCCACTGGCTCCCTGATAATCTTCCATAAAGAGGGCAGGAGTGTCACAGATTTGGCGCAAGCGCATCAGACCAGACAAGATTTCCACTCGACTTCGCTGGAATTCCTGGTCTGACACTTGAGCTAGACGGTCTCGCATCTGTTGCAACTGGGCTAGGTATATAGCCTTTTGATTGTCTTCCAGTTCATTCTTATAAACCACTTCAATCAAGTCTGGTAATTCAGTCAGAACTTCTTCTTTCTTGCGCCGCATCACGAAAGGTTTGATAAACTGAGCAACGCGCTCAGCTGGTAATTTCATAAATTCTTTCTTGCTTGGCAAAAGTCCTGGCATGACGATTTGGAAAATAGACCACAGCTCACCCAGATTGTTTTCAATCGGAGTCCCTGATAAGGCAAAAACTGACGGCACCACAAATTGTCTCAAAGTCTGGGCTATCTTGGTCTGGGCATTTTTCATGACCTGAGCCTCATCTAAGAAAAGGAAGTCAAAGGCCATCCCCTGATAAAGATCGCTATCCTGACGGAAGGTGGCATAGCTCGTCACATAGATTTGATGGCTTTCAGCAAGAATCTCTTCACGACTAGCTTTCAAGCCATGAACAACAGCTACATCCAACTGTGGGACAAACTTCTGAAATTCATCTGCCCAGTTGTAGATTAAACCTGACGGAGCTAAAATCAAGACCCGACT
>CAJZGT010000008.1 GCA_916048145.1 uncultured Streptococcus sp. | reverse complement strand
CCATTAGAAGATGGGACGAAACCTGACTGCATCGGAATCAGAGACTGATGTCCATTCAATTTCACTGTCAAATCCTTTGTCGCTACGAGATTGCTCAAATCTGCCTTGCCGTCTTTAGCACCGTACACTTTGATGGTAGCTTTATAGCTTTGTGTACCATTTTGTTTCAAGAGGTCAAGAAGCTCTTTATCAGATTTACCTTGGGTCCCTGCCAAATCCACTTCATAGAAGTAAAGGCCTTTGCCTAATTTTTCTACTGGTGGTAGAGCGGGATTTTTAGCTGAGCCGTTGTCGGACCATGGAGCCTTGTCGGAGGCTTTCAAGATCAGACGAGTTAACATACCGTCACCGGCGAAGAACTCGTATGGGATGACTTGGTTGACACCAGCTGTGAATGGACCTGGGAAATTGGCTTTATCCAAGTAAGTGGCTGGTACATCCACCGTATCTTTAGTATTGTCAGCCACACCTTTTTGCACTTCAGCTGGGGTGGTTAAGCCATTCAAGTTGACATCCAATTCTTTAGTCGCTACAAGGTTGCTCAAATCAGCCTTGCCATCTTTGGCGCCGTATACTTTGATGGTAGCTTTATAGCTTTGTGTACCATTTTGTTTTAAGAGGTCAAGAAGCTCTTTATCAGATTTACCTTGGGTCCCTGCCAAATCCACTTCATAGAAGTAAAGGCCTTTGCCTAATTTTTCTACTGGTGGTAGAGCGGGATTTTTAGCTGAGCCGTTGTCGGACCATGGAGCCTTGTCGGAGGCTTTCAAGATCAGACGAGTTAACATACCGTCACCGGCGAAGAACTCGTATGGGATGACTTGGTTGACACCAGCTGTGAATGGACCTGGGAAATTGGCTTTATCCAAGTAAGTGGCTGGTACATCCACTGTATCTTTGGTATTGTCAACCACGCCTTTTTGAACTTCAGCTGGAGTAGTTAAGCCATTCAAGTTGACATCCAATTCTTTAGTCGCTACAAGGTTGCTCAAGTCTGCTTTGCCGTCTTTCGCACCGTACACTTTGATAGTTGCCTTGTAACTTTGAGTGCCGTTTTGTTTCAAGAGATCTAGAAGCTCTTTATCTGATTTACCTTGAGTACCTGCCAAATCCACTTCATAGAAGTAGAGGCCTTTGCCCAATTTCTCTACTGGTGGGAGAGCAGGATTTTTAGCTGAGCCGTTGTCTGACCATGGAGCCTTGTCTGAGACCTTCAAGATAAGGCGAGTCAACATACCGTCACCAGCGAAAAATTCGTATGGAATGACTTGGTTGACGCCGGCTGTGAATGGGCCTGGGAAGTTGGCTTTATCCAAGTAAGTAGCTGGAACATCCACTGTATCTTTAGTGTTGTCAGCCACACCTTTTTGCACTTCAGCTGGAGTGGTTGCTGGTTGCGCTTCATTTGCTTCACGGTCTTGTCTAGCAACTGTAGCTGCAGGACTTGCCACAGGTTTAACCGCATCTTCTGTTTCTTTCTTAGATTCTGGTTTTACTTGCACTTCTTCTTTTGGTGCTACTACTGGCTCTTTAGCACCTGCATCTGCTTTTTCTGGAGAGCTTGCTTTAGGTGTTGATTCTGCCTGCTCTGAAGGAAGAGCTGTATCAACTGCTTCTTTGAGAACTTCTACTGGTAAGTCGCCCTTTTCACTCACCGAATCTGCGTCTGGCACTACTTGAGCAGGGGTTGGATTGAGCCCATCGGCACGTACAGAACTTGGTTGACCAACTAGGACAAAGAAGCCACTAGCCACAACAACTGAGGCAACACCGACACTAAGACGGCGAATAGACCAACGAGTATATCTTTGATTTGGATTGAATTTCATAGGATTCTCCTTAGAGTTTTTCTTTATTTGATGACTCTAGTATAATCTCCTAAAATTAAAAAGGATTAAGAAAAAGTTAAAATTTTTCTTAAATCCCTCTTATAAAATACTTATATTAATTTTTTATACGTTCAATTCCGTCAAATTGTCCAAATACTGGTTGTTAATGACCGCCAAGATATAGGTACCTGCCTTCAAGAGATCATTAGGCCCAAACTGGACATCCAGCGGTGAATTTTCTTGTTCACGAAATCCTAGGACATTGAGATTGTATTTACCACGTAGAGCTAGCTGGCTCAGACTTTGACCTGCCCAAACACTGGGAATTTTCATCTCCACGATAGACACATTTTTATCCAGCTGAAAGACATCAACATTATTATGAAAGAGAATGGTCTGCGCTAGAGACTGCCCCATTTCATACTCGGGTGATATCACCGAGTCGGCACCGATTTTTTCCAGCACTTTCTTAGCTGTCTGGCTTTTGACCTTGACAATAACCCTTGGTACCCCCAAACTCTTACAGTGCATGACTGCAAGCACACTCGACTCTAGATTTTCCCCCGTTGCCACTACAACCGTATCACAGGTATCAATTCCTGCAGTTCTGAGGAGTTCCTCATCTGTAATATCGCCCACAACTCCACGCGCCAAAACTGGCTCAAATTGATTGATGCGCTCAGCGTGGTCGTCAATGGCAATAATATTCATATCTTGCTTGGCTAGGGCCGTCAGGACACTACTCCCGAAAATCCCCAAACCTAAAATTCCAATCGTACGATCTGACATAGTTCTTCCTTTCTTATCCAATACTAATATCTGCTTTCATATACTGAATCAAATCTTTCTTATCAGGCTGGTAGTCAGCTAGACTAACCAGCAAGGTCAAGGGACCAATACGGCCAATAAACATGAGCACCATGACAATGCTAAGAGCCAACTTACCCAATTCTGGTGTCAGATTTGCTGTTACCCCAACTGTCGCAAGGGCTGAAATGGTCTCAAACATGAGGTAAATAAAGCGCGGTGTCCCTTCTGCTGTAATTCCAAGTAACACCAAACCCAACAAGAAGGTCATCAAAAAGATAATAAAAACACTAAAGGATTTTTGGACTGTGCGAGCCTCAATGGTTCTCTGCGCAACATTAGCATGAGGTAAATCCAGCAATTCACTACGCGCAAAAACCAACAAGACAAAGAAAGTCGTAATCTTGAGCCCCCCAGCTGTCCCTCCAGGCGCCCCACCCAGAAACATCTGTAAGATATAGATAAACAAGGTCACAGGCCGAGCTTGAGTGTAGTCAATAGAGGCAAAACCAGCTGTTCTCATGCTGACGGTTTGGAAAAAGCTGACTAGCACTTTCTCTGGAACACTGAGATTGCCAATGGTTCCTGGATTGTGCCACTCCGTAAAGAGGGTGGACACTGTCCCAAACAGCAAAATCCCTGCAGTCAAGAAGAGGACCAGCTTGGTGTGAAAACGCAGACGGCGTTTTTTCTTCTTGTCAAACTGGGTTGCCAAGTCAAACCAAACCATAAATCCAAGACCACCTGTGATAATTAAGCCAGCAATGACCAGATTGATTAAGGGATCCGTCTGAAAAGCCACTAAACTGCTACTGCCGAAATTATCAAAACCAGCATTACAAAAGGCTGAAATGGCTAAGAAGATAGAAGTAAAAATACCCCGTCCCCAGCCGAACTCAGGAATAAAACGGAAACTAAGAAGAAAAGCTCCCAAACCCTCTACCAGAAAAGTCGTCAAAAAGATGGAACGCATAAAAGACTTCAAAGACTTACTTTCCCCATAACTAAAACTCTCCTGTATGGTTTCACGACTACGCAGACTAAGCTTTTGCTTGCCTTGGATATAAAAAATCCCGATAAAAGTCATGAGACCTAAGCCACCAATCTGTATCAAAAGCATACAAATCAACTGACCCCAAACATTATAGGTCGTAGCCACTGGTTGCGTAAAAAGGCCAGTCACACAGACCATGGACACCGTCGTAAAAAGATGGTCAAAATAAGTAGCCTGCGAACCACTCGCCTGGACAAAAGGCAGACTTAATAGGAGAGAGCCTATAAGAATAACTCCAGCGAAACTTAAAAAGATACGACGAGCTGGCGAAAGTCCACCCAAGGCCCTTTCAATTTTTTTAACAAATAATTTGAATAACATACATCCATTGTACCATAAAAAGAAGGAGAGTAGCTATATCTGAGAAGCTATCTCAAGGCAGAGTTCCAAGGCCTTCTCGAAAGCTTCTGAACCCCAGTCACGACTATCGTACTGGTCCAAGTCTGCTAAGGAATCAGCTGTAAACAACAATTCTCCCCAGAAAACCCCACGCAGTTGGGCTACTGCCGCAAGCGCAGAACACTCCATCTCCACAACAGCACAGCCTTCTTCCTTGCGATAAGCCACCTTTTCAGCAGTTTCTCGGTAAAAACCATCTGTCGTCCAGGTCATGACTTCTTCATAAGGAATCCCTCTAGCCTCCAAAACTTGCTCAATAGCAGCAATAGCCTCTGTCTGAATTTCCATATAACGAGAAGGTGCCACATAGTGATAACTAGCTCCTTCATCTCGCAGAGCGCGAACAGGAACTAGAAAGGCATTTTCTTCTATATCAGCCAGCACACCACAGGTTCCAGTGGAAATAATCTGCTCCACACCATAGCCAATCAACCAATCCATAAGCTGGGCTGCTGGAGCGGAACCAACAGGAGCCTGAGCCAGACAAAGTTCTTCGCCTTTGTAGTTCACGACATAGACTGGATAGGTCTTGGTGGCAGAAACAAATTCGCCGGCACAGTCCGCCCCTACTTCCCTCGCATAACGGTCAATCTCCTCACCTAAAAAAGCATAGACACACTTCTTTGGTAAGTGCAAGTCTAGCCCCTCGTGATTGGGCATGATGACCGCCTGAGGATTGTCATCAAACTCTAAAATGGGAATCGCATGTTTCTGAATCATAACCCACCTCCTCTAATTTTGTACTATTGTATCAAAAGCTGACCGAGTGTCAAGGAGGAAGCTGATGAACTGAGAATGAAAACAATACAATCGCAACCAATCTCCACCAAGTCAAAACAACTTGCTTGACAAAAGCTTGACTTCATGGTTTAATATACCCCATAAGGGTATATTCGGAGGTGCCTATGTTTCACTTATTTACAAAAATTGACAGTATTTCTACCAGCGAGTTAGAAGCTAAACTCAGAGAACCGATTCAGCTACTGGATGTTCGGACGCCAATGGAATTTCGTAGAGGTCATATCAAAAATGCCAAAAATGTTCCTCTAACCGAAATTGGTTCCTACACACCAGCGACAAAAGAAACACTCTATGTCATTTGTCATTCTGGTGTGCGTAGTAGGATGGCTGCTAAAAAGCTAAAGAAAAAAGGCTACGATGTCATCAATGTCCGAGGTGGTATGAGCGCTTGGACAGGTAAAGTCATCTAGATGTATAAAGGAGAAAGTCAATGAAAATTATCATTGTCGGGGGAGTTGCAGGCGGAATGTCAGCAGCAACCCGTCTCAGACGTCTCATGGAAGACGCTGAAATCACTATTTTTGAGAAAGGTCCCTTTGTTTCCTTTGCAAACTGTGGGCTTCCTTACTATGTTTCAGGAGAAATTGCAAACCGAGATAGTTTATTAGTCCAAACTCCTGAAAGTCTCAAGGCACGCTTTAATCTGGATGTTCGTCCTTTCCATGAGGTCATCAGCATTTCGCCAGCAGAACACACTGTGACGGTACGATACGATGGACAAGAATTTACAGAAAACTACGATAAGTTGATTCTCTCCCCAGGAGCTAAACCATTTATTCCTGCCATTAAGGGTTTGGCAGAAACTAAGAATACCTACACGCTTCGCAACGTTCCCGATCTCGATGAAATTATGGCAGCCTTGGACAATCATCCAAAAGAAGCTGTCGTTATCGGTGCAGGCTTTATCGGGCTTGAAATGGCTGAAAATCTGGCGAAACGTGGATTGCAAGTTACTATTGTTGAGAAAGCACCCCATGTCTTGCCGCCATTAGATCAGGAAATGGCAGCCTTTGTCCAAACAGAATTGCTGGCAAATGGTGTCCGCGTTATCACTTCCCAGTCTGCGACTCGATTTGAAGACCAAGGAAAAGTCATCGTTCTCGAAAATGGTCAAAAGATCACTTCTGACCTCACTATCCTTTCTGTCGGTGTTGAACCTGAAAATGGATTGGCCAAATCTGCGGGGGTTGAACTGGGACTTCGTGGTGGAATCCTGGTCAATGAACATTACGAAACTAGTCAAAAAGATATCTTTGCAGTTGGGGATGCCATCGTCGTCAAGCAAGAGATTACAGGCCAAGATGCTCTCATCTCTCTCGCTTCTCCTGCCAATCGTCAGGGACGACAAGTGGCAGACGTCATCGCAGGACTAGAACGTACAAACAAGGGCAGTATCGGCACTGCTATCGTTCGTGCCTTTGATATGACAGCTGCTTCGACTGGTCTCAGCGAGCGTATCCTTAGCATGAATCAACTTCCTTACAAGGCCCTTCATGTCAGTGGGAAAGACCACG
Source organism: uncultured Streptococcus sp. (assembly GCA_916048145.1). Lineage (GTDB taxonomy): Bacteria > Bacillota > Bacilli > Lactobacillales > Streptococcaceae > Streptococcus. The sequence continues at coordinate 15,309 of CAJZGT010000008.1, read as the reverse complement.
CTGGTTATTATCCAGGCGCTACTGATATGACCTTGAAGCTTCTCTTTGACCCAACCACTGGAAAAATCTACGGTGCCCAAGGAGTCGGGAAGAAAGGCGTTGACAAGCGAATCGATATTCTGGCAACTGCTATCAAGGGAAATCTCACCGTCTTTGACTTACCAGAATTGGAGTTCACCTATGCGCCACCATTTGGCTCGGCCAAGGATCCCGTCAATATGCTGGGCTACGCAGCCTTGAACCTTATCGAAGGTCTCAGCGACAATATTCAATGGTACCAGCTAGAAGACGAACTAGCTAAGGGAAAGAAATTCCTAGATGTACGGACAAGTTGCGAATTCCAAAGTGGTCGACTCAAAGTCGATACCATCCACATCCCCCTAAACGAACTACGGGAGCGCTTGGACGAACTGGACAAGAATCAAGCCTATATCGTTAGCTGCCACAGTGGTTTGCGCAGCTATATCGCAGAGCGTATCCTCAAACAAGCAGGATTTACCGTCCAAAACCTTGACGGCGCTTATTCACTATACAAAATGGCTAAGCCAGAAAGAGTAGAATATGGAAACTAATATCAGCATGGCTGACTTTTATGAAAAATATCAAAATGAAAATCTAGAACTTATCGATGTCCGTAAAGTACATGAATTCCAAGCAGGACATGCACCAGGTGCCAAAAATCTTCCGTTAAGTACCTTGGAACAAGGATACAAAGAACTCAAACCTGACCATGAATACCATGTCATCTGTCAAGGTGGAGTGCGTTCTGCCTCTGCCTGCCAATTTCTCAGCTCCCAAGGCCTCACCGTTATCAATGTAGAAGGTGGCATGAATGCTTGGCCAGGTCAAGTAGAATAATCAAGAGGAGCTGGGCAAAACTCAATTTCAGGAGAAAATGAAGTAATACTCAATGAAAATCAAAGTGCAAACTAGGAAGCTAGCCGCAGACTGCTCAAAACACTGTTTTGAGGCTGTAGATAAGATTGACAAAGTCAGGAACATATTTCTACGGCATGGTGAAGCTAACGTGGTTTGAAGAGATTTTCGAAGAGTATAAATCTCCCCACAATAAAATGCATACTATCAGGGCTTTTCAACACCTGATAGTATGCATTTTTTTAATTTTAAAGATTTTTTCCAGCCTCTCTTGATTCACATTCAACTATTCTAATAGCAGAGATCTTTGCAACTCTCATCTCTTTATTTCCGTTTAATCAAGTATCGGATAGCCTTTTCTAGGCGTTCCTTTTGGGCTTCAGGATCATCTAGCGGCTGATTGATACATTCAGTAAGGTTTTCGGTAATGATCATCTCAATCACGCGCTCTACACTAGATTTCACGGCTGTTAGTTGCGTCACAATATCAGCACAGTCACGATCTTCTTCAATCATCTTTTGAATCCCACGCAACTGGCCCTCTGAACGTTTCAAACGAGTGATATACTTTGAGTTTGTCATTTCTTTTTCCTTGCTCGATTTTTCTTCATTATATCTCTAATCAGCTCCTTTGTCAAAATTCTCGCCCATCCGTCTCACGCAGTTCTGTTACCAAAGACTTTTCAAAAGGCAAATTACCCATGCTGATAACTTGATAGAAATTCCTAGTTTTATCTATCTAAGCGAACACGAGTCACTATTCCATCTGGGTCTGTGATTTCCAACTGGCTCGATGTCAGCCATTTGATTGGTACATCAACTTCTTGTGCTCGCTGAACAATCGTTAACAGTTCTTCTTTACGAGCTACCTCAATAACATAATAGGCCAAACCTGGCAAGCCTTGCTTACGCGGAGCTAGGCCTTTTCCTCCCCATTCGTTGACAGCTAAATGATGATGGTAATCTCCAGCCGCAATCCAACTAGCGCTAGGCACACTAAATTTATCCTCTAGTCCTAACACTTTTTGATAAAACTGGCTGGACTTTCGACTATCCTTGACGGAAAGATGAATATGCCCCATTCTCGTACCCTCGGCTAAAGTAAAGGACTCTACTCTTTCCCCCGACTCATAGATATCCTGTGCAGCAAGAGCCTCCGTCACTCCGATAATTCGTCCATCGTCTCGAATATCCCATGTGGAAACTGGCTTATCTCGATAGAGCTCGATGCCATTTCCCTCCAAATCCTCCAAATAAAGGGCCTCACTGTAACCGTGGTCTGCACCGCCGACAAGAGGAATCTGTAAATCTGTCAGGTGTTTCAAGACATCAGCCAAAGCCTTTCGTGTCGGCAAGAGAATAGCCAGATGGTAAAGACCATAATGTTCCCTCACTTCTCCGCTCTCTTGTGCTTGAATCAGCTGTACCAAGGCTTTTCCATCAATGCCTAAAACGGTCTCTGTCTCCGTTTGAGATAGGATTTCTAAACCAATGATTTGCTGATAAAAGGATGTTTGACTTGCCAAATCCTTTACATTTAAAACTGCCTCTGCTAAATAAATGTGGCTCTTGTATTCATAGGTCATAGGATGCCTCCTCTGTTGTAATCTTTTTCATTACATCTATTATATAATTTCCATCAAGAAAGTCAAGCCAGATAACTCAAAAATAAGGCCATTTCAGGATAAGATAAAGTAAATCTTTCCATAATAAAACGCACATTATCAAACTTTTCAGCACCTGACAATATGCGTTATTTTAATTTTAAAGACTTTTTGACCAACTTTTTTACTTAACAACAAGCTCATAACGTGTCTTACTGGTGAAGGTTTGGCCAGCTTTAAGAATGACTTGGTCTTTAAGGTCACTGTGAATGGAATCTGGTAAAGCTTGCGCTTCAAGGGCAATCCCATTGTGCTGTACCATTGTCTGACCCCCTATGATGATACTCTCATCCACAAAGTTTGCTGTGTAGACCACAAAGCAAGGAGCCTCTGTCTTGAAAAGCAGGAAGCGACCTGAGTTTTGGTCATAAAGGAAACCAGCATTGTCATGGCCTGCAGGAAGGGCAAATGGATGATCTAAACCAGATACCAGCTGGATTTGCTCATCTTCTTCTGCAAAGATATCCTTCAACAAGGCACCATTGTAGATGTGTTTGACCACATCACGAGTAACATCTGGAGTTTTTGCAGGAACACCGTCGGGAGCGATTGGGTAAATGCCCTCTGTGTTTAGTTGGAAGACATGACGGTCAATCGTCTGCGTGAAATCACCAGACAAGTTAAAATAGCTGTGGTTGGTGGGATTGACCAGCGTATCCTGATCTGTCGTCACCTTGTAGCTAATTTCATAGGCACCAGTTTCTTCCAAGTGATAGCTGATCCAGATCTTGAGATTGCCAGGAAATCCTCCTGTCCCTTCTGTACGCTCTGTGTAGAGAGTCAAGCCATGGTCGCTCACTTCAACCAATTCAAACAAGCTCGAATCCCAACCAGTTGAACCACTGTGGTTACAGTTGCTAGCATTGTTGACTTCAAGATCATAGATCTTGCCATTAAGCTCAAAGGTCGCACCTGCAATACGGCCCGCCACAGGACCTACGCTAGCTCCATGCTTGGGACTATTGCCTACATAGCTATCAAAGTCATCAAATCCCAAGATAACATTAGCAAAATTTCCAGCCTTGTCAGGCGTTACATAGCGCAAGATGGTCGCACCATAAGACATAACCTCAAGCTGGTAGCCACCGTCCGTCTCAAATCGATAGGCCAAGACATCCTTGCCCTCAACATTTCCAAATACACGCTCTGTGTATGCTTTCATTCTCTTCTCCTTTTACTATTTCTCTCAAGCAAACAAACCATAGAAAGCGAATTGACAATCTATGATTTATCTGATAATTTACAAATCCTCTTTCAAGAATTCATAAACACTGTCTTACTTTTGATATTCGTGGATGATAACACCTTGTACCACACGGTTTACTGTACCAGTAGGAGACGGTGTATCTGGTTTATTTTCTACCTTGAGTGAAGTCAATAGGGCAAAGAGTTGGGCATAAACGATGTAAGGGAAGACACGGTAAATATCATTCAAGACACCGCCACAACCAAGGGCCACTTCTTTGACATTTTCAAGACCAAAGGCTTGATCACTCAAAAGCACAACACGACGAGCAATCTGATCACCAGCCACTTCACGAACCAAGTCCAAGTCGTACTTGCGAGTGTAGTCTGTCGTTGTACCAAAGACCAAAACAACTGTATCTTCGTTGATAAGAGATTTTGGACCGTGACGGAACCCGACTGGGCTTTCATACATAGTCGCAACTTGACCAGCAGTTAGTTCCAAAATCTTGAGCTGAGCTTCATGAGCAAGTCCAAAGAAAGGACCAGCGCCTAGATAGATGACACGGTTAAAGTCTAGGTCAACAAGTTCTTTGACATCTTCTGCATTGTCTAGAATTTTACGGGCAAGACTAGATACAACTTCAAAACGTTCAGCTTTAACAGCAAATTCTGTAGGATCAAAGACCAAGAGAGCTGTTAACATCATAGACGTAAAGCTAGAGGTCATGGCAAAGCCAGCATCATTAGAAGCAGCTGGTTGCAAAAGCAAGAGATTGCGGTCATCTCCATGAGCTTGAAGAGCCAATTTACCATCTGCTGCACAAGTAATAGTCACTTGATAAAGCTCATCCACCAAGGCCTTGGCCAAATCAACAGTCGCCACACTTTCAGGTGAATTCCCACTACGAGCAAAAGATACAAGGACAGTCGCCACATCTTTTTTCAAATAAGTTTCTGGATTGGCAACGATATCTGTTGTCGCAATAGCATTGAAATTCCATTTGCGTTCGTCATAGACTTCCTTAAAGTAAGGTACCAAGGTATCTCCTACATAAGCAGAAGTCCCAGCACCTGTCAAGATTACCTTGATATAGTCATGTTTATCAGCAATCCCTTGTAGGAAGGCTGCAATTTCTTCACGTTTTGCTTGATAAGATTCAAAAGCTTCTTTCCATACATCAGGCTGTTGGTAGATTTCACGTGTAGTGATTTCTGCACCCAATTCGATCAAGTCTTCTTTTGTATAATGTAACATTGATTCCCTCTTTTTCTATTAAATATGGGAATGGGAGTAAGCCCCATTCCCATGAATATTCTATATAAGATGCTCTAAATCACATCTTATTCATCTTCGTCATCATCGAAGCCCGCTAACAGGTCATTAACTTTCACAATGCTTTCTGCAGCACGGCTCTTATAGTCCGCATCTGCGCCTGTAAGGCTCGCATTGATAAATTCAATCACCATTGGAAGATTCATCCCTGCGTAAAGGTCAATATCACGACCTTCCATAATCAAACGGCTTACCACGTTACATGGTGTTCCACCGAGAAGATCCGCAAAGACTAAGAAATCATCCAATCCTTCAATAGCAGCTTCAAATTTTGCAGTAAAGTCTTCTGGACCATCTTCTGGAAGAAGAGCCACTGCATGAATATTGTCTTGTGGACCCATGATCATTTCAGTGCTACCTTTAAGTTCTTCACAGAAGCGACCATGACTCACCAAAATTAATGATTTCGTCATAAATTATGCACCCATTCCAAGCACAAATTTACCAAAGGCAGAAAGAGCCAAAGCAAGTACGATAATAATACCGATAGCTTTAGTAGAGTTCATACCTTTCTTACCAAGCAACCAGAAGATAAAGGCAGTAAAGATTGCTGGAAGCAAGCGTGGGAAGATTGAGTTCAAGATGTCTTGGAAGTCAATCATCTTTTCACCGATTGGCAATTTGTATGAAATTTCAAAGTTGATCATTGTTGCTACAAGAGCACCCATCATGAAGACACCAAGTACAGATGCAGCGTCAATCAAAGCTGTCAAAGTACTTTGCATGTTGTTGATAAGGTTAACCCCTTCTTTGTAGGCAAATTCCAACTGTTTCCAACGGAAGATGTCATACGCTACTGCAACTGCAATCCAAAGGAAGATACCCCATGGTTGGCCAGCGATAGCCATAGTTGCTGCGATAGATCCCATGATAGCAGGTACAAGTGAACCAAAGATAGTATCTCCAAGAGGAGCGAATGGTCCCATCAAACCTGTCTTGATACCGTTAACGGCATCTTTTGAACCTACACCATCTTTTTCTTCCATGGCAAGGTCAAAACCAGCGATGATTGTGTGGAAGAATGGTGAAGTATTGAAGAATTGAGTATGAACTTTCATCATTTCTTTCAATTCAGGAGTTCCATCCCCATACATTTTACGCAATTGAGGCAAGATCATGTAAAGGTAACCAGAAGCTTGCATACGTTCGTAGTTCCAACCTAATTGGAAAGTAAACAAGCTACGTTTGTTGATTTGATTAAAATCTTCTTTTGTAAGTTTGTAATTAGAATTCGTCATCTTCGATTTCCCCACTTTCTGATGGTGTAGAAGGTGCTGCTACAGCTACTTTTTGGCTATTTTTGAAGTGAAGCACTGCAAGGAAGATACCCACGATAGAGATACCAATCATAGACAAACCTTTAAAGTTGTTGACAAAAGCAATTTTTTCAGCCACATCTTTAGGTAGAGTTCCTACGATACCAGCAACAGCGCCACCAAGACCTGTTACATATGAGTAAAGAACAGTCAACATAGCTGTCAAACCGAATCCCATAGCAAGGTAGTGAAGGTTACGTTTAACTGGAAGGTAACGAAGCAAGATTGCAAATCCAAGACCTGGAAGCATACGTCCTGCAAGTGTCAAACCATCTGCAACCCATTGATATTGTTTAACCAAGTCTACTACTGTTTGTACAAAGGCACCACCAAAGGCAAGGGCAAAGAAGACTGGAAGGGCACGAGAAAGAGCCCAAGGAAGAGCACCAAGAAGGTAGTTGCGTTCGATCGCTTTATAGTCAAAGCGTTCGATTGCAGCATCAATACGGTGTGCGAAGAAAGTAGTTGTCATACGTCCAAGAACGTCGAAGTATGTCAAAAGTGCTGCTACTGGTACAGCGATTGTTGTAATCGCAAGGTCTGTAGCAATTCCTTGTGAAACTGAGAATGCTGTTGCAAGAACCGCACCAGAAGTTGCGTCGATACGAGAAGCACCACCGAAGGTACCAACCCCAAGAACGAACAACTGCAAGCTACCACCGATAAACAAACCAGTTGTCACATCTCCCATGATTAAACCAGTAATGAAACCAGCAAATACAGGGGAACCTGCAGATGAAACGATCGTCAACTCATCACAGATTTGATAAGCTGAGTACAAAGTGAGAAGTAAAATTTGCCACCATTGTATCATAACAATGACCTCCTAAAAATTTTTTCCTATTTTAATAAGCTCAAAAAGTCTGAAACTGGATCATTTGGAACCATTTGAGCAGTCAGTTTAACACCTTTTTCCGCCAGTTTGTGGAAGTCTTCCACATCCTTGTCCACTACGTTGATAGAACGTGTGATAGCACGAGTTTCTGGTGTTTGAGACATATTCCCAACATTAAGGGTTTCAAGTGGTACACCTGCTTCTACCAAACCAAGGAAACGGTCTGGTTTACGAGCAACGATAAAGAGACGTTGGCTATCGTATTTACCAGCAAGAATATTGGCTGCCGCTTTCTCAATTGGCAAAATACTCAATTTCACACCTGGTGGTGTCGCTAGTTTCAAACCACTCTTTTCAACGTCGTTGTTGACAACTTCGTCATCCACAACCATAATACGTGAAACATTTAGTTTTCCAGCCCAAAGATTGGCTACTTGTCCGTGGATCAAACGTCCATCGATACGGCATCCTACAATTGTCATAAATTTTCCCCCTTTATATGTTTTAGTGTAGGTTTACGAGTTAAATGAATCTCTTCTTTATATTCACCCTCTGTTTCAAAGATAATGATACGATTGGCACCTTCCTTGAGATAACAATGAGGAATATAAAGAGAGAGTGTTGGGCCGACGTTCCAAAAACGTCCTAGGTGACGCCCATTGACAAAGGCAACTCCCTTACCAAACTCAGACAAGTCTAGGTAAGTATCTTTTGGCTCTTGGACTGTAAAGTCATAAGCGTAAAAGGCTGGTTGTCCTTCTGTCCATCCTTTTGAAAAATCAATTTTCTCAGGATTATCCAGTGGTAGTGGATATTGTTTCCAATTAAGTAAGAAGTGTAAATCCTTGCAGACACCTGTTCGGATTCCTTTACGTTGTGTATCAGCTAAGAACTTATGTCCATAGTTAACACGGCCCATATTTTCAATCAAGATGTCAAGTTGTGAAGCACCTTTTCGATTACCTTGACAGTAGATATCTTCTCCTATCTCTGTCTGGTATTGAGTGGCAATCCGTTGACCATCTACAAAAAGTTGAGCACGGTCACGTCCATCGATAATACGTAGACGTTCCTCTTCTGCATCCCAACTTGCCTCAGTACGATAGAGAAGATAGCCATAACATTGACCTAATTCCTCCATCGCTTTTGGATAGAGACTTTCTGTTGGACTAGAAAGACTATCTAAGGTTTCAAATAAAGAAACTTTTTCAGCAAGTGGAATAGCGTCCACTTTCATGCTTTCCTTATAGAGTGGTTCCAACTGCGGATACTCTGGGAAATGTGTTGCCATCATCTTCTTGACTGCCAAATATTTGGCAGTTGGATTTCCTTCTTCATCCAGAAGGGCATCGTAATCATAAGATGTAACTTGTGGCAAATCCAGAGTTCCTCGAGCCGAGCAACCATTCATGAATCCAAAGTTTGTACCACCGTGGAACATGTAAAGGTTTATAGAGCCTTGCTCCAATACCTCTCGAACAGCTTCTGCCAATTCTGTAGGATCCCGTGTGATAATTGGCTCTTTCCAACGATTGAACCAACCATCCCAGAATTCCATACACATGAGTGGCCATTTCTTACCATGCTCATCAAAGAATTCCTGCATCTGTGAAAAGTTATATGGAGCCTTAGAACCAAAGTTCCCTGTTACAAAGAGGTCATCTTCGATTAAGGTTCCAGCTTTCAAAGTAGCTCTCCATGGGCCATCTGAAGTAAAGAGTGGGCAATCAATCCCTCGTTCTTCCATCAATTTTCGAATCGCTCTCAGGTAAGCCTTATCTTCTCCATAAGAACCGTATTCGTTCTCGACTTGCATCATGAGAATATTTCCGCCATTGTCCAACAAACGCGGCACCAGTCTTGGCAATAATTGATCATAGTAGCGACCAACTGCCTCGATATACGCTGGGTCGGATGAGCGAATTCGCATGTTCTTGGTCAAGAGCCAAGCTGGTAAACCACCGAATTCCCATTCCGCACAGATAAAGGGAGACGGACGCACAATTGCGTAGAGACCCAAATCCTGCGCTATTTGGAGAAATTTCTCTAAATCCAGATCACCTTCAAAATTAAACTCCCCTTCAACAGGTTCGTGTAAATTCCATGCAACATAAGTCTCGACTGTATTAAAGCCAAGCGCTTTTAAGTTGTAGAGCGAATGATACCAATCCTCTGCTGGAATTCTAAAATAATGAATGGCACCAGACAAAATCTTGAACGGTTTCCCATCTAAATAGAAATCGTCCTCAATTTTAAACCTTGTCATTTTTACACCTCTGACTAACTAAGTTTGCGCTTTCATTTATTATAATATTAAATATAATCAAATCTTTTGTATTTGTCAATAGGTTTTGGAAAATTCTTTAAAATTTTTCCATTTTTTTACTTATCTTTTACCAAAATTATCAAAAAATCGCATGAAAGTGCCTATTTTTGAAGTACAGAGAATTATCCAATTATAAAATGGATTTTTTTACATGTATTATAATGTTTCTAATCTATTATTTTAATTTTTTTACCTAAATACTACTATTTTCTTTACATTTATGGTAGAATCAAGGATGGAAAAATAGAATTGAGGTGAAATTATGGCTATTCCAAAATACCAATATATTAAAGATGAATTAAAAAATAAAATTATCTCTGGTCAATTTGAAAGTGGTGATAAATTTTACACAGAAGCAGAATTGATCGCAATGTACGATGTAAGTTCTATCACAGTTGTTCGTGCTTTAAACGATCTTGCTAAAGATGGTTACATCGTTCGCCAACAAGGAAAGGGTACATTCGTTTCACGCGCACGTAAACACAAACTCGTAGAATTTTCAGACGTCGAAGTTTTCGAAACGAAAGATGATAAGGTGACCGTTCTTTCTATCGAGCGTGGAAATAAACTTGAATATTTAGATAAACTTGGACTACGTGGTGATCAGTTCTACTACAAAATTGAACGTGTACGCGAAACAAATGGTGTTGTTTACATCTATCACACATCTTATGTTCCAGAACAATATATCAATGCCAATTATCCAAATCTTGAATATTATAGCTCTATCTATAAACGTTTCAAATTGGATTACCACATTCATATGAATGATGAGCATTTTGAGGAAATCAATGCAATTACATTCCCAACACCAGAGCATGCTGCTTCTATACTAGGAATTGATACACAATTCCCAACAGTACTTCAAACAAAAACTACTAAGCTTGAAGCAACTGGACAAGTTCTTGCCTATAGCGAAACGTATAAGAGAGCAGATTACTACAAAATCAAATTCATTTCATGTAACCGTGGTCACTAAGAAAAAGCTTGAGCCTTGCTCAGGTTTTTTCTATATATATTATAGCACGAAAAAGCGAATATGAAAACGCTATTAAATATATTTATTTGTAGCACTTTTACTAAAAACAAGTTAAAAATCACTGATTTTTCCTTAATTTTACCTTCTTATATAAGTTGTTATTTCCAAAATCTTATGATTTACTCCGTTTGTTATAGTTATTATATAAATTTACTTGACTTTTTACTATATAGATAATAAAATTAAATTGGTTTTATGTAAACGTTATCAAAATAGTTGTATCAAGGAGGTTTTATCATGAAACTAGACAAGAAACAGCGTTTCTCGATTCGCAAGTATGCAGTCGGAACAGCTTCTGTACTGATAGGATTTACCTTCAGTGCGCAAGTCGTATCTGCAGATGGACTCACACCAGCACCAAAAGCTACTGAAACTTTGCAAGCTGTGCCGGATAGCCCACAAGCATCAGAAGCACCAATTCAAGATAAAGAAGAAAAACTTGTAAAACAAGCTGATAAAACTATAAAAGAGGAAGTTAAAACTGAAAAAGATACTGTTAACACAGTTGTTCCAAAAACAGACAATGTGGTAACACCAGTAGTAACAGAACATACCAGCCCAGCTCCTACTACGGAATCAGAAAACACAACTCAAGTGAAAAAAAGTGCAGATAGTGCCAATGCTGAGAAGAAAAACGAGCCTGCTACTCCTGCTGTACTCGCTCCGACTACTGAACGTGCCACTCAAACTAATGAAAAGCTAGCGAAAAAGAAAATTGTTTCTATTGATGCTGGACGTAAATATTTCTCACCAGAACAGCTCAAGGAAATCATCGATAAAGCGAAACATTATGGCTACACTGATTTACACCTATTAGTTGGAAATGATGGGCTCCGCTTCATGTTGGACGATATGAGCATCACAGCTAACGGCAAGACCTATGCGAGTGACGATGTCAAACGTGCCATTGAAAAAGGTACAAATGATTATTACAACGATCCAAACGGCAATCACTTAACAGAAAGTCAAATGACAGATCTAATTAACTATGCCAAAGATAAAGGCATCGGTCTCATTCCGACAGTAAATAGTCCTGGTCACATGGATGCGATTCTCAATGCCATGAAAGAATTGGGAATCCAAAACCCTAACTTTAACTATTTTGGGAAGGAATCAGCTCGTACTGTAGATCTTGACAACGAACAGGCAGTCGCTTTTACAAAAGCCCTTATCGACAAGTATGCTGCTTATTTCGCGAAAAAGACTGAGATCTTCAACATCGGACTTGATGAATATGCCAATGACGCAACAAACGCTAAAGGTTGGAGCGTTCTTCAAGCTGATAAATACTATCCAAACGAAGGCTACCCTGTCAAAGGATATGAAAAATTTATTGCCTACGCCAATGACCTAGCTCGTATTGTAAAATCGCACGGTCTCAAACCAATGGCCTTCAATGATGGTATTTACTACAATAGTGATACTAGCTTCGGAACTTTTGACAAAGATATCATCGTTTCAATGTGGACTGGTGGTTGGGGAGGTTACGACGTCGCTTCTTCTAAACTTCTAGTAGAAAAAGGTCACCAAATTCTAAACACTAACGACGCTTGGTACTATGTTCTTGGGCGAAATGCAGATGGCCAAGGTTGGTACAACCTTGATCAAGGATTAAACGGTATCAAGAACACTCCAATCACTTCGGTACCAAAATCCGACGGAGCAACTATTCCATTCATCGGTGGTATGGTAGCTGCTTGGGCTGACACTCCATCTGCACGTTATTCACCGTCACGCCTCTTCAAACTCATGCGGCAATTCGCAAATTCTAATGCTGAATACTTCGCAGCTGATTATGAGTCTGCAGAACAAGCACTTAACGAGGTACCAAAAGACCTTAACCGTTATACTGCAGAAAGCGTCGCAGCAGTTAACGAAGCGGCAAAAGTCATCCGTTCACTTGATAGCAACCTCAGTCGTGCCCAACAAGACACGATTGACCAAGCTATTGCAAAACTTCAAGAAGCAGTCAGCAATTTGACCTTCACACCAGAAGCTCAAAAAGAAGAAGATGCTAAACGTGAAGTTGAAAAACTTGTCAAAAACAAGGTGATTTCAATCGATGCTGGACGCAAATACTTTACTCTTAATCAGCTCAAACGCATCGTAGATAAGGCCAGTGAGCTCGGATATTCTGATGTTCATCTCCTTCTAGGAAATGATGGCCTTCGCTTCCTACTCGATGATATGACCATTACGGCCAACGGAAAAAGCTATGCAAGTGATGATGTTAAAAATGCCATCATCCAAGGAACAAAAGCTTACTACGATGATCCAAACGGGACTGCACTTACACAGGCAGAAGTGACAGAACTAATTGAATACGCTAAATCTAAGGGCATCGGTCTCATCCCAGCTATTAACAGTCCAGGTCACATGGATGCTATGCTGGTTGCCATGGAAAAATTGGGTATTAAAAATCCTCAAGCCCACTTTGACAAAGTCTCTAAAACAACTATGGACTTGAGAAACGAAGAAGCGATGAACTTTGTAAAAGCCCTCATCGGTAAATACATGGACTTCTTTGCAGGTAAAACAAAGATTTTCAACTTTGGTACTGACGAATACGCCAACGATGCAACTAGTGCCCAAGGCTGGTACTACCTCAAATGGTATCAACTCTATGGCAAGTTTGCCGAATATGCCAACACCCTCGCAGCTATGGCCAAAGAAAGAGGGCTTCAACCAATGTCCTTCAACGATGGCTTCTACTATGAGGACAAGGACGATGTTCAGTTTGACAAAGATGTCTTGATTTCTTACTGGTCTAAAGGCTGGTGGGGTTACAACCTCGCATCACCTCAATACCTAGCAAGCAAGGGTTATAAGTTCTTGAATACCAACGGAGACTGGTACTATGTTATAGGCAATCACAAACAAGATGAAGCTTACCCTCTTTCAAAAGCAGTTGAAAATTCTGGTAAAGTTCCATTCAATCAACTAGCTTCTACCAAATATCCTGAAGTAGACCTTCCAACAGTTGGAAGTATGCTTGCTATCTGGGCAGATAAACCAAGCGCTGAGTACAAGGAAGAGGAAATCTTTGAACTTATGACTGCCTTTGCAGACCACAACAAAGACTACTTCCGAGCTAATTATAATGCTCTCCGCGAAGAAATCGCACAAATTCCTGAAAACTTAGAAGGATACAGCAAGGAAAGCTTGGATGCCCTAAGTGCAGCTAAAACAGCTCTAAATTACAACCTCAATCGTAATAAACAAGCTGAGCTTGACACACTTGTAGCCAAACTAAAAGCCGCTCGCTTAGGTCTCAAACCAGCTGCAACTCACTCAGGAAGCCTGGATGAAAATGAAGTGGCTGCCAATGTTGAAACCAGATCAGAACTCATCACAAGAACTGAAGAAATCCCATTTGAAGTTATCAAGAAAGAAAATCCTAACCTCCCAGCTGGTCAGGAAAATATTATCACAGCAGGAGTCAAAGGTGAACGAACTCATTACATCTCTGTCCTTACTGAAAATGGAAAAACAACAGAAACAGTCCTTGATAGCCAGATAACCAAAGAAGCTGTGAACCAAGTGGTTGAAGTCGGTACTCCTGTAACTCACAAGGGTGATGAAAGTGGTCTTGCACCAACTACTGAGGTAAAACCTAGACTGGATATCCAAGAAGAAGAAATTCCATTTACCACAGTGACTCGTGAAAATCCACTCTTGCTCAAAGGAAAAACACAAGTCCTTACTAAGGGCGTCAATGGACATCGTAGCAACTTCTACTCTGTGAGCACTTCTGCCGATGGCAAGGAAGTGAAAACTCTTGTAAATAGTGTCGTAGCACAGGAAGCCGTTACTCAAATTGTGGAAGTCGGAACTCTTGTAACTCACAAGGGTGATGAAAGTGGTCTTGCACCAACTACTGAGGTAAAACCTAGACTGGATATCCAAGAAGAAGAAATTCCATTTACCACAGTGACTCGTGAAAATCCACTCTTGCTCAAAGGAAAAACACAAGTCCTTACTAAGGGCGTCAATGGACATCGTAGCAACTTCTACTCTGTGAGCACTTCTGCCGATGGCAAGGAAGTGAAAACTCTTGTAAATAGTGTCGTAGCACAGGAAGCCGTTACTCAAATTGTGGAAGTCGGAACTCTTGTAACTCACAAGGGTGATGAAAGTGGTCTTGCACCAACTACTGAGGTAAAACCTAGACTGGATATCCAAGAAGAAGAAATTCCATTTACCACAGTGACTCGTGAAAATCCAATCTTGCTCAAAGGAAAAACGCAAGTCCTTACTAAAGGTGTCAACGGGCGTCGTAGCAACTTCTACTCTGTGAGCACTTCTGCCGATGGTAAAGAAGTGAAAACTCTTGTAAATAGTGTCGTAGCGCAGGAAGCTGTTACACAAATAGTCGAAGTCGGAACTATGGTAACACATGTAGGCGATGAAAACGGACAAGCCGCTATTGCTGAAGAAAAACCAAAACTAGAAATCCCAAGCCAACCAGCTCCAGCAACTGCTCCTGCTGAGGAAAACAAAGCTCTTCCTCAAGGTCCAGCTCCTGTGGCAACAGAGAAAAAACTTCCTGAAACAGGAAGTCACAATTCTGCAGGACTAGTAGTCGCAGGACTCATGGCCACACTAGCAGCCTATGGACTCACTAAAAGAAAAGAAGACTAAGATTCTTCTAAGAGAATACGAAAAAGCGAGATTGAATCGGCTCTATAATATTTGTAGTGGGTAAATCCCCTATGGATATTATGGAGCCTAT
>CAJZGT010000007.1 GCA_916048145.1 uncultured Streptococcus sp. | reverse complement strand
AAGAACACTATGAAACGGTCGAAGCCGTTACCTTTGCCTACGGCCAACGCCATCATCTCGAAATTCAAGTCGCTAGAGAAATCGCTAAGGAACAGAGGATTCGTCATCATATCCTAGATATGTCTCTACTGGGGCAAATCACTGAAAATGCCCTGACTTCTAATCTAGAGATTGAGCAAAAAGAGGGGGAGGTTCCCAATACCTTCGTTGACGGTCGCAACCACCTCTTTCTATCCTTTGCGGCAGTCCTTGCTAAGCAACGGGGTATTAAAGATATCGTGACAGGTGTCTGCGAGACAGACTTCTCAGGCTACCCCGATTGCCGAGATGTCTTTGTCAAATCTCTCAATGTTACCCTCAACCTTGCTATGGATTACGACTTTGTTATCCAAACACCTCTCATGTGGCTAGACAAGGCTGAAACTTGGGAATTAGCCGACCAACTCGGTGCCTTTGACTATGTTCGTGAAAAGACCTTGACCTGCTACAACGGGATTATTGGAAGTGGCTGTGGAGATTGCCCAGCCTGCCACCTACGTCAACATGGTCTAGATGTTTATCTCTCACAGAAAGGAGAAGCCTAATGTTTTTTGCACCCAAAGAAATCAAACAGGAAACTGGGGAGTATCTTGTCTACAATCCTCACAGAACCTTGGTATCAAAAGAGTTTACCTTCGATGCTGCCCACCACCTCTTTCACTATGAGGGAAAATGTAAATCCCTGCACGGCCACACCTATCATCTGCAGATTGCTGTCAGTGGATTTTTAGATGAACGGGGCATGACCTACGATTTCGGAGACATCAAAGCGATCTACAAGAACTACTTAGAGCCCCACTTGGATCATCGCTATCTCAATGAAACCCTTCCTTATATGAACACGACTGCTGAAAATATGGTTTACTGGATTTTCCAAACCATGAACCAAGAGTTGCCAGACGAGCGCGGTCTCCGTTTGGAATATGTTCGCCTCTATGAAACTCCGACTGCCTTTGCGGAGTTTAGACGGGAGTGGTTAGATGACTAGGGAACGTGTCCTCAAACTACCAGTTCTAGAAATTTTTGGCCCAACCTTTCAAGGCGAAGGTCGTGCTATCGGGCAGAAAACCATGTTTGTCCGCACTGCTGGTTGCGACTACCACTGCGACTGGTGCGATTCTGCCTTTACTTGGGATGGCTCTGAAAAGCCAACTCGTATGACTGCTGACGAGGTCATTGCTGCCTTGGATAAATTGGGGAGCTACGACTATGTAACCCTATCTGGGGGAAATCCTGCTATCCTAGCAGCCAACATGGCTGAATTGGTCACCAAGCTCAAGGAACGCGGTGTCACCCTTGCTGTCGAGACTCAAGGCTCTCGCTGGCAAAATTGGTTAAAAGACATCGACCAGGTTACTCTGAGTCCAAAACCTCCTTCATCCAAGATGGAAGTCAACTTTGAAACTTTGGACTTTATCGTTTCCCAACTGGATCCAGATAAGGTCACCTTTAAAATCCCTGTCTTTGACGATGCAGATTTGGCCTTTGCCAGAGGCATACAAGAACGTTACCAACCAGATGTTCTTTTCTTATCTGCAGGAAATCCTGAGCCCAAGGCTACAGGCAATATTGTCCAAGACCAACTAGACCGACTCAAAGAGCTTTGGGAACGCATCGCCGCTGATGATAGCTGGGGCAATGTCCGCGTCCTTCCTCAACTCCATACCCTCCTCTACGATAACCAACGTGGTGTTTAAGATTAGAAAGAAAAAATCATGTCACAACAAGAAGAAATGAAAAACCTCAGCCTCCTCGGCAACAAAGAAACCAACTACATTTTCGAGTATCAACCAGAAGTCCTCGAATCCTTTGACAATCGTCATGTGGAAAATGACTATTTCATCAAATTCAACTGCCCTGAATTTACCTCACTTTGTCCCATCACTGCTCAGCCAGACTTTGCAACCATTTATATTTCCTACATTCCTGACAAGCTCTGTGTCGAGTCAAAATCCCTCAAACTCTACCTCTTTAGCTACCGAAATCATGGGGATTTCCACGAAAACTGTATCAACACCATCGGGAAAGACTTGGTCAACTTGCTAGACCCTCGCTATTTGGAGGTTTGGGGAAAATTCACACCGCGCGGTGGCATCTCAATTGACCCCTACTACAACTACGGTAAGCCAGGAACTAAGTATGAAGGCTTGGCAGAACAACGCCTCTTCCAACACGACCTCTACCCAGAGAAGATTGACAACCGTTAAACTCATACTCAATGAAAATCAAAAAGCAAACTAGGAAGCTAGCCGCAGGCTGCTCAAAGCACTGCTTTGAGGTTGTAAATGAAGTTGACGTGGTTTGAAGAGATTTTCGAAGAGTATCATACGAAAAAGCCCTGTTCCTCATCATGAGGAGCAAGGCTTTTTAAGTTTCAATTATTCTTCAGTTCCAAGGAAGTTTTTAGCAACGAGGGCTGCAAGAACACCACCAACGATTGGGGCAAGGATGAAAATCCATACTTGTTGAAGGGCTGCGCCACCTACCAAGACAGCTGGTGCCAAGCTACGAGCTGGGTTTACTGAAAGTCCAGTAATGTTCAATCCCACAAGAATCATCGCCATCAAGGACAAACCGATTACCAAACCAGCAATCGCGCCATTGCCCTTGCTTTCTGAAGTCACGGTCATAATAACCAAGACAAACAAGAAAGTTGCGATGACTTCAAACAAGAAACCACCAAAAACAGTGACACCGTTTGCCAAGGCATTTTCACCAAGACTAGCAGTTGACATACCTGAGTTAGCCAAGAGGAAGAAGACAGCGCCAGAAGCAATAAAAGCACCAACCACTTGTCCAAGGATGTAGTTTACAAGCTCTGAGGATGACAAACGTTTGTTAACAAACATAGCAATCGAAACAGCTGGGTTCAAGTGAGCACCTGAAACAGTTCCGATTGAGAAAGCTGCGACTACGATTGCCAAACCAAAGGCAAAAGCAATTCCAAGGTGTCCAAGTCCCTCAAGACCATTCCCAAAAACAACAGCTCCTGTTCCGATGAACACAAGCATGAACGTACCGATTAACTCAGCGACAAATTTTTTCATTTTCTTTCTCCTTTTTTCAAAAACTAGATACTAGTCTATCAAAAGAAGGAAAGGGTTTCAAGAAAATTGATTGGAAATTTCATGTATATTGCAATATTGTTTTCAAATTTTTATATTTTTTATGTATTGCAATTAGTTATAACTCTCTATATTTGATGGTTATACTATACTGAAAAAAATGAGAGTTTGTATTAATCTTTTTAAATAGCACAGAACTCTCTATTTAATCCATTCCCCATTGTAATTGACATGATATCCATCAGGTGTAGTTGTATTGACTGCTAAAGCGCCAGAACTGTATGCATAATACCATTTCCCTGAAACAGTGAACCATCCTGTTTGCATAGAACCTGAGCTATTCAAATAGTACCATGAGCCACTTGATTTGACCCATCCTGTTTGCATATCCCCTGAACCACTGAGATAATACCACGAACTACCTGATTGAACCCATCCAGTCTGCATCCAACCCGAGCGATCAAAATGATACCATTTCCCATTGATTAGTTCCCATCCATTGGATGTATAGGAACCATTGTTATGTCTATACCACCAACGACCAGATGATTGAATCCAACTTCCTGTTGAAGCAAGTCTTACTTTTAACTTATAGGCTTCATATGCTTTGATGTATTCTTTCTTAGCAGCTTCCTTTTTAACTTTTGCATTTTTTAATTTAGCATTTGAATTTTCAAGTGCTTTTTTAGATTCCTCAAGCTTCTGTTTAGCGATCATCAAACTTTTTTTAGCTTCATCGAGTTTTCTTGGAGCATTTTTGAGGACAAGAACATATTGTTGAGCTTTCAACAAATCGTTTTTAGCATTAACTAATGACTGTTCCGCATTCTTACTAGCATGAGATTTATTATTTTTGATTACTTTCAATCGATTTAATTGAGATTCTTGCTTCGAAAGTTCAGATTTAGCAATATTTAACGCAGTTTGTTGTTTACTCAACTCAGATTTAGCAGATTTTAAAACGTTTAACTTGGATTGATTTTGTTTTGTTAAATCTGAAAGACGTTTTTTAGTTTTATCCAGATTTTTTTGATCTGTATTCAATGTTGT
The DNA here is from genome assembly GCA_916048145.1 of uncultured Streptococcus sp. GTDB lineage: Bacteria > Bacillota > Bacilli > Lactobacillales > Streptococcaceae > Streptococcus. The sequence goes on along the minus strand of CAJZGT010000007.1, from coordinate 17,844 downwards.
TTTAGCAATTGTAAGATTTTTGTTTAGCGATGAAAGTTTATCCCTCATTAAAGCTTCTTCGTTTCTTTGTTTTCGGTTGAAACTATCTAGAGCCTCTTTAGCTTTTGTATAAGCTGGATTTTTAGGATGTGTGATTTCATTCCAAACATAACGGAAGGTTATTTTAGGCAAGAATTTTACTCGTTTCCCATTAAAGTAAAATTCGCTATAATCTGGATTACTATCTTTATTTTCTGCTCTTGCTAAAAAATAACTACTATACTCTTCAGCTCCAGAAGGAAGTATTCCATAAACATCTTTATTCTCACTAATAAATGTTAACACTCCATAATTTCCATAGCTTGTTTTTTCGCTAGAGGATGCTCCGACAGCCATCCCTGTCCCAGAAGCTGCTAGCAATGGAATTCTATGACCATAGTTACGTCTATGTGCTTCTTCTGGATCTGATGAGCCATATAACGAGGCATTTCTATAATCATTAAAGTAAGATAAGACCGCTTTATAAGCAAGTTCTTTTTCACTTAACAGGCTCTTTTCTGGAACCGAACCAGCTGTTGCATTTTCAGTCGCATCCTTAAAACCAAAATCTTGATTTTTCAATTTTGTATCATGTGACAATTTATTATTTGCCACCATTTCATTTGCTCTCGCTTTTGCATATCTCAGAGCCTTGTCAGTCACAGCTGGCACTGGAATATCAATACCATTGATTCTACGCAATTCAATTAAGTATTTACGAACTTCTTCAGAAACCTTTTTATAATCAACCACATGAGGATCGCTGACATAATCTTTAGATGAAACAATGATAGTTTCTGTTCTTTCTCCGCTAAAATTCACATCTTCATTTGCAGCAACATAATATGTCTTCCCATCACTTCCTACGAAAGTTTTTTCCTCAAGTGGAGGAGTCTTGGAATCACTCTCGCTAACAGAATTTGATTGAATCTCGTGAGGGACCGTAACTGTTAAAAACTCATTCCCAGCTGATTTTAAATTCTTTTCAAGAGTAGAACGGTTCTTATTTCCTCTCTCTACAAGCGCTTTTCTTTCTTGCTCTGCTTTTGATACTGAATTAGTTAGAGAATTTACTTTATCTTGGTCCGCCTTCACTTTCGCATCCAATTTACCAGTTGCTTGTTGAAGCTCGCGTAGTGTATTCCAATCAAAAGCTTTCTCTACTTCTGCTACTTTGTTTTGTGCTTTTTTTACATCAACTACTCGCTGGTTAACTTGAGCTTTTGCCTTATTAACAACTGCTTGTTGTTTCTCAACACTTGCTTGGGCTTGTTTCTCATCTTGTTTTGCTTCTGACAATCTTTCTTCTGACTTCCGAACTGTTGTCTGTTTAGCAACAAGATCCTTTTCAGCATTTTTAATTTTTTCAGGACTAGCTTGTTTAGCAAATTCTTGGGCTTGTTTCAAAGCATCATCTGCTTTGTTCTTATTTGTTACAGCAGATGCATGCTCTTGTTGTATTTTATCAACAACTTTCTGAGCATTTTTTTCTTCATCAATTACTTGATTTAGTTTTACTTCTGCATTTTTAACGTCCGATTCCGTTACTTCTGCCTTTTTTGTTTCAACTTGAGTAGCATTAACTTTGCTAGATTTTTCGTTTATTGATTCATCTGCTTTTACGTGATTAGTAAAACCAGTTGCCATTGCTGTTGCCAAACCCAAACCAAGCAATACTTGTTCCTTTTTCATTAATCTAACCTTTCTTTTTAAGCGTTTACATTTTATATTTTATCATATATTTCTATATATTTCTATATTTTTCAATTCTACTCTCAGTTCTCTTTTCTATATTTTTAAAGAATTAGGATATTCTTAAAAATTGTTTATAAATCTATACCTTACATCTATAATTACATAAAACAACTTAACTATAAATTGTAATATACAGCTCCCCATCAATTTCTTAACTAAATTCAGTCATATAAAAAATAAAAAGGATGATTAGTAATACCGATTCCGTTATTAATTCTGCTTTGCAATTACGATCCTCAACACTTTTCTTGACAATCACTACAAATAAAGCCAAAGTCCCACTAGCATCATTCTAGAACAACCTCTCTATTCCCTTACTCTCCCAACTGGGCACTGTAGGCGATAATCTGGTCAACCGTGTCTGACAAGAACTGGATGGTATCACGGAGTGGTTTATCTGTAGAGATATCTGCTCCGATAATCATAGCTGACTCAAGCGGTGTCTTGCTACCACCTGATTTGAGGAGGTTAAGCCAATCTTCAGCTCCAGTTTCTGAATGTTTCAGATGAAGGTAACCCGCAGTCGAGATGACTAGTCCTGCTGAGTAAGTGTAGCTATACAAGCCCATGTAGTAGTGAGCTTGGCGCATCCAAGTCAGAGCTGCATCATCATCAATCTCAATGGCATCTCCCCAGAAATCCGTCAAGACTTCCTTCATAATACTATTGAGTTTGCTTGCTCCAAAGGTTTCTCCTTCTTCAATCAATGTATACACCTTACGCTGGAAGGCTGCTTCCAAAAGGTGGGTAATAAAGTTATGGAAGTAGGTGTCTGTCAAGCGGTGAGCCAGAGCGAAACGTTTTTGACGTGGGTCGTCAGACTGGTGCTCCAAGTAATCACTTAAAAGCAATTCATTGAAGGTTGACGGTGCTTCAACATAGTAGGTCGACATATGGGCGTTGAAGTAGCTTTGGTGATTATCTGAAAAGATGAATTGACCAGAATGCCCAATTTCATGAATCAAGGTATAGACATCGCTCAAACGGCCTGTCCAGCTCATGAGAACATAAGGATGCACGCGATATGGGTCCGCTGCATAGCCACCAGAATCCTTGCCACTATTGGCAGCAAAGTCCACCCAGCGCTCTTCTTGATAGCGAGCAACTTCCTGACAATATTCTTGCCCCAAAGGTTCTACTGACTTCATGACCAAATCATAGGCGTCGTCAATAGTCACTTGAGGATTAAGAGCGCTATCCAAGTCCAATTTCCAGTCTGCAAAGGTCATCTTTTCAAGACCATTCACCTTGGCAACATGTTTGAGGTATCTCTGAGCAACTGGCGCAAAGTCCTTCATGATGAGATCAATCTGACGATCAAACATAGCACAGTCCACTTCTTGTTCAGCCAGAAGATAATCAAAGACAGAGTCATATCCCTTCATATCAGCCAAGAGTTTTTCAGACTTAACCTGAGCTAGATAGGCTGCTGCAGCTGTATTCTGGTGCTTACGGAGTCCTTCTGAGAAAGAACGGAATGATTTCTCACGAACCTCAGCGTCCTCATGGTTTTGGTAGAAATTCTCATAAGTCACAAAGCTGTTTTTGTAGGTCTTGCCATGGGCTTCAAAGTCAGCCATTTCGAAATCCCCAGCTCGCATCTTAGTGTAAATATCCTGTGGACTGTAGAAAACTTCACCGAGATTGGTCAAGGCCTTCTCCACATCAGCCCCTAAATAGTGGGCTTTTTTGATTTTGGCCTGACGAATAGCTGCCGTCAAGTGAGGCAATTCACCCAAACGGTCTAAGACTTCCTCATCAGCTTCCACCAAGGCATCGTCAAAGAAGGTCAAGGCTACACTGGCATCTGTTTCGAATTCCATCCCAGCTTGGGCAATATTGGCAAATTCGTCATTGCTATAGTCTGTCGTCTGAGGCATAAATCCATAGTTTCCAATATGGCTCATCTGAATGTAGATTTGTTCCAATTCTGCAAAGGCCTTCTCAAAATCCTCAAAAGTATGAAGATTACCCTTGTAATCACGGCTAAATTGGTTGATGTCTTCGCGAGCCTTCTCGATTGCACGCAAGAAATCCTCACGGTCTTGGTATAGGGCTGTTAAATCCCAAAGTTCCTTCTCTGGAAATTCTGAACGGTGTTTTTGTTCCATTTTCTTCCTCTTATTTCTCTAATTCTAATAAAACACTAAGGGCTGATAAAGCGTAAAGTGGTGCTGTTTCTGCTCGCAAAATACGAGGACCAAGTCCTGCCAAGACTGCTCCCTTAGCTTCAAAACTTTCGATTTCTGCAGGTGAGAGACCGCCTTCTGGTCCAAAGATAAAGAGCAGTTTGGCACCCTTTTCAAGACCAGAGACCGCTTGTAAGAGCGCAGCGGCTTCTCCTTCTTTGGCTGATTCTTCGTAAGCGACAACAATGCGGTCAAATTGGTCCAGTTGTGCCAGAAAATCTGCTTTTTTCTCGAAAAGCTTGATACTTGGAACAACATTACGCTTGCTTTGTTCTGCTGCTCCAAGGGCAATTTTTTCTAGTTTTTCGACCTTTTTACCCAACTTCTTACCATCCCACTTGGCTACTGACCAATCGGCAGGAAAGGCCCAGATTTGACTGGCACCCAGTTCGGTTACTTTTTGAGTAATAAACTCCAGCTTGTCTCCCTTGGGAAAGCCAGATGCAATGGTCACTTGAACTGGCAGTTCCACATTGTCAGCCAATTCTTGGACCAACTCAAACTGACGGGCTTCCACATCCAGCACACGCGCCAAGCGCTTAATTCCATCATCAAAGACCAAGGTCACTTCATCATCTTCTTTCAGGCGCATAACCTGAAACATATGCTTGCTGGTTTCCCTGTCCTCGATGGTGACAGGAGAGATAGCACTGCCTTTGACAAAATACTGTTGCATGCTAGCCTCCAATCACACCTGAAATATCCTTGGTTTTCTTAAAGACACAGGCATTCCATTCCCCTTGAATCATGTGGGTTTCAAGGAAAAATCCAGCTGACTCAGCCGACTCGCGCACCATATCCCACTTGTCCTTGATAATCCCACTCATGATGAGGTAGCCTTCATCCTTGACCAAGCGATAGGCATCCTCCGTCAGATGAATGAGGATATCCGCCAAGATATTAGCAACGATGACATCTGCTTCAATCTCCACGCCTTTAAGCAAATCTCCAGCCGCTACATGGATATTTTCCATGCCAGGGTTGAGCTCAATATTTTCCTGAGCAACTCGAACCGCCACATCATCCAGGTCGTAGGCGAAGATTTCCTTGGCACCAAGAAGAGAGCTGGCAATAGAAAGGACACCTGAACCAGTCCCCACATCTAGCACCGTTTCACCACCACGAAGGACCTGTTCCAAGGCAAAAAGGCTCATCTTAGTAGTTGGATGCGTCCCAGTACCAAAGGCCATACCAGGGTCCAGCTTGATAATCTTTTCTCCAGCAGTTGCCTCATATTCTGTCCAAGACGGCACGATGGTCAAATCATGAGTAATACGAGCTGGCTCATAGTATTTCTTCCAGTTGTCTGCCCAGTCTTCCTCAGCCAAGGCAGTCGTCCCCATCTTGACCTCACCCAAATCCATAAAATCTGTCAATTCTGCTAGGCGAGCCTGCAAATCTGCCTCAACCACTGCCACATCAACCGTATCAGGGTAATAGGCTGTCACTATGATTTCTTCTTGCTGCTCAACCTCTGGGAAAATCTCGCCAAAGCGGTCAACATTTCCCACATAGTCCATGCTGTCTTCGATTGCGACTCCTTGCGCTCCCAGCTCAATCAAGAGATTAGAAACCAATTCCTCCCCCTCACGCTTAACTGTAACTTTTAACTCTTGCCATGTTTCCATCATTAAGATACCAAGCCCGTAAAACACAAAGCCAAAATAGGAAACTCTCTGAAGACGCTTGTGTCTAAGAGAAGTTTATCTGTTTGGCACAGTGTTTAGGGCGGGTTCAGTTTAGAAATTTAACCGAACCATCCTTTCTAATCACTTACTTTTAAATAATCTTTTAATCTCTCTTGCAACTGAGGTACAACTTGACTGGAACTAAGAAATTCCTCAACATTCATGAGCTGATAGCCCTGCCCTTCGTCTCCAAAGGTGATATTGTCAAATTGGTCCTGAGCCAACTTGCCAACTAGAAATACAGATTGTTTATCTGCAAAAAGCATACTTGGATAAACCTTACTCCAAAGCAGACAATCCTCAGTCAGATGAATTCCCAGTTCTTCATAAACTTCACGCGCCGCACATTCAAATGGGCTTTCGTCCCCCTCGCGTCCACCGCCTGGAAGTTCCCACATATTGGGCCAGGGAATGCTTGCCTTATCATCGCGTAAGATGGTCAGAAGCCTATCCCCACAAAACAAAGCAATCTTACAGCCTGTGAAATCAGAAATCTCTATTTCCATGTCAAACTCCTAATATCTCGGATAAGGATAAAACTCTCCTTCTTCCAAGCCAACTTTTCCTTCTTCAAAGACTTCTTGGTTCCACTCCATGACAAATTCTTCTGCTTTTGGGTCTTCCAAAAAGTCCATGAGAGCATCCAGTCCAACCTCGGCAGTATCTTTAAGGAAAAGGGCAAAATAAGATAAAAACTCACGAGAAAATCCTTTTTTAGGCAGGTAAGGGATGACAGTCAGATAATCTTCTTCATTGACTGTTGACTTGGCAGGATTGTAAAAAAGCACTGCTTCTTCAAAGAGAATGTCATCTGATGAAACCTCTCCATCTTCATCCACCATCTCCACACCTGCAGCATTTTGCACTTCCAATAGAAAACTCACTTCAACCGCGTGGTTACGCTTGTCCCAACTAATCTCAAAGTCAAAGGGAAAGTTCTTGTCCAACTCTTCCTCTAAAACATCTAAAAATCCGTATGTTGCCATTTTGTCCTCTTTCTATGCGACTCTTAATCGCCCCGATTGCTCGGAAATATGCTAAAATAGATACTACCATCTTACCACAAAATTATTTTATGTCCTAATTATACCATATTACCTCATTTAAACCCTTGGTATCAGTGATTTTCTTAAATGGTTGATTTCCTTATTTTTTCCAAAAACTCAACACAAAAAGCCCTCGAAAGGGCTAGCAAATCTATAGGATCAATAGACAAGTAACTAGCACAATTAGATGTGCTTTTTTTATTGACCACTCCCACGATGTCACACTTAATCTTATGCTTGTATTTTCTTATCTGCAATAGCGTCTGTCAAAGTCTGAGAAAAGTTAAGTCCCATTTCTCGTCCCAACTTATCTGCCCATCTTGGTATGGTCAAGGTCTTTTTAATTGGTTCCTGACTTCCTAGGTATTCTGATACATCAACAGATACCATAGAAATAAAAGATTTATCAAGGTCATAGGTTGACACGAAATCTTCATCATCTTTAAAAGGATCATTATCAATTAAAGACAAGCTATTGATATCTGATGGCTGGGGCAAATCTTCATCATTCTCTATCAAATCTGCAACAGTTATGCCTAACCACTCCGAACCCATAGCCAGAGCCTCAGAAATCCCCTCTCCTTGTGTAGCTGAGTATTCAAAATCCGGGAAATGGACAAAATAATTCGCTTCTGCTCCGTCTGTATCGTCATAATAAAATAAAGCTGGATACGTAACTAACATCTCACTACCTCCATATCAAAAAGCAGGGGCTGAATTTTACAACCCAGCTTGCTTTCTTATCCCTCTTTCAGTGTACTTATTCAGCTCACCATGAGGGATTATGATAGGTCTTTCCCCTTGCTTCTCCATTTTAATATGGGAGCCTTTACCGCCTTTGGTCTTTATCCAACCATGAGCCGTAAGGAGTTTAACCATCTCTTTTTGTGTCATAGGCATAGCGCTTTTACCTCCTGACAACACCATTATAACACGTGCTACACGTATTGTAAAGGTGTGATACTTATTATTCTCTTATACATAAAAGCCCCTAGATGTGGTTCTAAGGGAAGCCAATTTATTCATACCTATTTTTCTTTATCGAGCAATTCATCATCTGTATAGTCAATTGTAAAAGTATCTCGATTTAAGACAGATTGAGGCGGAGTTGAATGAATCATAGGAACACTGCGTACTCTATACTTTTTATCTCCAATTTTTACAAACTGATTAACTCTCAAGGCTTCGAAATCAGGATTTTCAACAGTTATTACAAGGAGGCGATTTACTACTTTAAAAACATCAATTATTCTATTTTTCATATTTTTTCAACCCATTATTAGAATGAACTTCTTGGTAAGCAAAATCAAGTTTAGATTTAATGTTTTCGTACAAATCTAAAATCTCTTTTGGAGTATCTTCCCGGAAGAAAAGTTTTCTTTTCCCTGAAATAACTTGATCACTAAGAATCCAATGACGAATTTGTTTTGTAAAAATCAAAATTTCCTGACTTGGTAGTTCCATCATTTCCTTTGCTTATCACCTCTCTTTTCATTATAGTTCATACAATGACATTTAGCAATATTATTTCTCAAGTCAGCACTTCCACTTCTTTAGACTCAACTATCCTATTTTGAGCTTTAAGGAAAATCCATTCTCTCATGCTGATACCTCTCCTCATCCAATTAAATAGTCAAAAAGCTTCTATCTCGCCCCCTGATTATTACAAAACCATTGAAATATCACAACTAATAGGCTAGAATGGACATAGTAAGATATATTAGATGAGTCATTCTACTCAAATCCACGTTAGAAAGGACCGCTATGCCAGACAATCTCGCGCTTCGCATGCGCCCTAAAACCATCGACCAGGTCATCGGTCAGGAACATCTGGTCGGACAAGGAAAAATCATCCGCCGCATGGTGGAAGCCAACCGCCTGTCCTCCATGATTCTCTATGGCCCTCCGGGAATCGGCAAGACCAGTATTGCCTCTGCTATCGCAGGGACGACTAAGTATGCCTTTCGAACTTTCAATGCGACAGTTGATAGTAAAAAGCGACTGCAAGAAATTGCGGAAGAGGCTAAATTTTCAGGTGGACTTGTACTACTCCTTGACGAGATTCATAGACTAGATAAAACCAAGCAAGACTTCCTCTTGCCTCTCTTGGAAAGTGGACTGGTCATCATGATTGGCGCTACAACTGAAAATCCTTTCTTCTCTGTCACTCCTGCCATTCGCAGTCGCGTTCAAATTTTTGAGTTGGAACCTCTGTCTAACCAAGAAGTCAAAGAGGCTCTACAGATAGCTCTAAGTAACCCTGAGCGTGGTTTTGATTTTCCAGTAGAACTAGATGAGGATGCGCTGGACTTCATCGCAACCTCTACAAACGGAGACCTGCGCTCTGCCTTTAACTCACTGGATTTGGCTGTTCTTTCTACCCCTGAGAATGATAAGGGCATTCGCCATATCACTCTAGACATCATGGAAAATAGTCTTCAGAGAAGCTACATCACTATGGACAAGGATGGAGACGGTCACTATGATGTTCTATCTGCCCTGCAAAAGTCTATCCGTGGCTCAGATGTTGATGCCAGTCTTCACTATGCTGCCCGCTTGATTGAGGCTGGGGATCTGCCAAGTCTCGCTCGTCGCTTGACCGTTATCGCCTATGAAGATATCGGTTTGGCCAACCCTGAAGCCCAGATTCATACCGTGACTGCTCTGGATGCTGCCCAGAAGATTGGGTTCCCAGAAGCCCGCATTCTCATTGCCAATGTCGTGATTGATTTGGCCCTTTCTCCAAAATCCAACTCAGCCTATGTAGCTATGGATAAGGCACTTGCCGACCTCAAAACATCAGGGCACTTGCCTATTCCGCGACACCTGCGTGATGGACACTACAGTGGAAGCAAGGAACTGGGGAATGCCCAAGACTATCTCTATCCACACAACTATCCTGGAAATTGGGTCAAGCAAGACTATCTACCAGAAAAAATTCGTAATCATCACTATTTCCAAGCAGAAGATACTGGTAAATATGAACGGGCTTTGGCTCAAAGAAAGGAAGCTATCGACCGTTTGCGAAAAATCTGAAATCCTTTTCAAAAAATTGCACTTTCCTCTTGATTTTTTTTGAAAAAGTGGTATCATATAAACATAGAAACGCTGTGGTGTACGACTTCACACTTAAGTGTTGACCGACTATTTTTTGTATTATTAGGGAAACAAAAGTCTTCTAACAGCATGTAGGCCGTCTCACACGGAAACAGCTTCAGTTAGAGCGAGTTGCCCACCTGCTTAATTGCGCGGGTTCAATACAAACCGTGAAGTTTCGGCACCAATACAGCTTTTTTCTTTGCCTCCTTAGCTCAGCTGGCAGAGCAGCGGACTCTTAATCCGTGGGTCACAGGTTCGATCCCTGTAGGGGGCATCTAAATACAACAGGAAAAGCCTTGATAACCAAGGCTTTTTTGCTTATCTATAACTGATTTGCCTCATCATTTGCCCCACTTTTAAATCTATCTTTTCTTTTTGAATCAAATTACATCTTTACAAATAGTGTAAAGCCAGTTACTTTTGCTTTGATGCCATACAATATTTTCATGTAGAGAAGACAAATTTTATCTTCTCTTTTTATTTTCAAAATAATAAAAACTGATTTTCTTTTCATAAATCAGACTGAAACTTCCAAATTTTCCATTTTGTTTATTGATATTTCCTCTAAAAAGGTGTATAATATTTTTATTATCAAACTATACTATACTATATAGGGGGTATTGAAATGAAATTTTCTAATCGTTTACTGCTATTCCTTGCAGGAGTTGTTTTTGTCCTTTTAGGACTTTTCCTATTTACAAACCCAGTAGCTAATCTTGTTGCTTACAGCTGGTGGATTGCATTTGGTTTACTGGTTTCTTCTATAGCAGCTATTTTAGGCTATTTCTCTGTACCAAAAGAGCTTCGCTCACCAGCTCATCTTTTCCAAGGGATTGTTAATCTTCTCTTAGCTCTTTACCTCGTTGCCTATGGCTTTGTGACGCTGCCAGTTGTCATTCCAACTATTTTAGGAATTTGGTTAATTGTAGAAGCCATTATAGTTTTCTTTAAAGGCAATCGTCTGGGATTGATTTTCCCTATTATTGGCAACCATATCATGTGGATAGCGTTGCTTGCATTTTTACTAGGTCTAGTGATTTTGTTCAATCCAGTAGCTACAAGTGTCTTTGTCGTTTATGTCGTTGCCTTTGCATTTTTAATTGTTGGTTTCACCTATATCCTTGATGCCTTTCGTAAATAATCTAGCTGCCATTTTGGGCATATTAAAATAGCTGGGAAGTTACATTCTCAGCTTTTTCTGTTGCCTCCTTAGCTCAGTTGGTAGAGCAGTAGACTCTTAAGCTATGGGGCGCAGGTTCGAGCCCTGCAGGGGGCACATCTAAATCAACAGAAATAAGCCTTGAAACCAAGGCTTTTTTTAACGTCTAATAGCTTTTTGTAGAAAAGTATTTAAAAATAAAAGAGAAGAGAATCTCTCACTCTCTTCTCAGTATATCTTATTAAATTTAGTTTTTCTTAATCTAGCTGATTTTCCTTTGCAACGACAAATTCCTTAACCAATCGATAGATAACAGCAAATACCGGTGTAAAGAATATCATCCCAAGTAAGCCAAAGAGATTGCCTCCAATACTAGCAGCCGCAAGCGTGAAAATAGCTGGCAAACCAATAGACTGACCTACAACTCTAGGATAAATAAGGTTTCCTTCAATCAGCTGTATAACTTGATATAGAAGAAGAGAAAGTAAGGCTTGAGTAGGACTCACTGTGAAGATAAAAATCGCTCCCACAACACAAGCAATCATAGGCCCTACATAAGGAATGAACGATAGCACTCCTGCAAAGATACCTGTCATTACTCCATAGGGTATCCCAAACACGCTGTAACCAACCGCTATCATAACTCCTATGATAACTGCTTCAATCAGCTGACTCATCAAAAATTGGTCATAAGTCTCTAGTGCTACTTGTCCAATGTAAGTCAACTTTATCACCACCTTCTCTGGAAGAAAAACTTTTAGAAGTCGACTCGTCATCGCTGCCAAATGTTCCTTACTGGATAAAAATAAAAAGGTGAAGACTATAATCAAAAAGGCATTCATCAAACTTGAAAAAATATTGCCGATATTACTAGTCAGACCTGATAAAAAACCTATCAAAGCTTGGCTAATAGAACTAGATTGTCCCTGTATGCCTGATACGATAGTTGACAACATGTCTTTGGTTACAAATTCCGAGCTGCCTAGCAATTTCCCAAGTTGAGTAAGGACTGTTGAAAGGACTGTTCCCAGCTGACTAATAGTCTGAGCTAGGGTTGGCAGCACCAAAACCAAAAGAGCAATCACGATTAAGATAAGAGCTAGGAAAACAAGTACCATGGCAATCGGACGACGCAACTCTGCCTTTACCTTCAATTTAACTAAGTACTGTTCAATTTTTTTCATAGGAACATTAAGCACAAAAGCAATAACAGCACCATAAATCAAGGTTGATATTACATCAAAGAGAGAGATTGCTCCTGATATAAAGCTCGATGCATTCAGAATTACAAGAGCAACCAGCCCTATAAAAAGGATTAACGGGGTGTATTTTTTTACTAAGTTCATAAATTCTCCTTAATAAACATGTTTAGATACGACTATACTATTTGGTTTTTCAAACTCTCGATCAAGGTAGGCTTGGTAAGTTCCTGGAGCGATAAATCCTTTGGGTGAGAGGATATCGGTGCCAGCCTGACCGACTATGGTATCAGCCAAGAGCACACAGTTTGTAGATAAGACAAAGTAGGATTTAAACTTAGATTTGATAAATTTATAAAGTTCCCCATCTGTCTCATGTCTGATTTTATAAGCGTAGGTGTAGTCTTCCTTACCATCACCTGTCATGATTTTATCTGCACTTGGCTCCCATGGAATCGTCAGTTGTTTCAATTCAGCCAACTTTTTCTGAACTGCTTTTTCCATTTCAGGCGTCAAATCTATCCCATAACCAAAAAGCGTTTTTTGACTCTCACGTTTACATAGGTCAATGTACTTGTCACGATCACAGAAATATAAGACACCATCTCCTACCATGCCAAATAAGGTCTCAGAAGACGGATCATAGTTGCCATAAGAAATAACACGGCCCTGATAGTAGATATCCACATGACCAATAGCTGAAAACAGGGAGGTCTCAGCTGTATGAACAAAAATTTCTAGCTCTGCTGTCTTACCAGACTTCACTATTCCAAGATGGATATCTTCTTCCTCATCAGCATTTTCCAGCATAAATTTGTTAACTTTTGCTAAAGTTCTTGCAGGGATGAGAGCGGCTAGGACAATAGGTAAGCTAATTCTAATGCGACGTTTGAGATGGTTTTTCCCAATTTCCCCTTCAAATAAGAAACCGTCACGGATATTGGACAGACCATAAAGGAAAAAATAAGCCCCTAAAACAAAGAGTTGAAAGACAGAATTTCCCGTAGAGGACAAAAGACTAGCTCCACCAAGAAAAACTAGTAGAATACCATCTAGTAAGAGACGAAAACGAGGTCGAATATTATTTTTACGGTAGAGAACATAGGTGACAAGATTAATCGTGGCCCTAAAAATCTGATAAACTCCAATCACAAGAGCCAGAACATAAATCGGTATATCAGTCGCAAGATTAGAACCTAGCAAATATCCCAGCACTAACAATTTAACCAGTGCAACTCCCAAGGTATCCGTTGACTGGCTTTTTTTGAAAACTCTTAATAGCAAATCTACGACCGTTGCTATCCAAGCTAAAAACAGAACCAGGCGAATAACTGTTACTGGCAACCAAGTCCCCGTGACCATCAAGATGAGACCTAGCAGAACAAACAAGAACCCCTGAGCAAGTAATTTCTTACCTGTCAGACCTAAAGATAGAATTTTCGCCATATAAAAACCTTTCAACAATAAAAATTAAACACTCCGATTAAACTGACTAGTAAATAGCCAACACTACAAACAGCCTGTGCCAGCAACATATGGTGACTAGAAATGACTGTAGTAATGTCACCATCTTGTCTTATGCACTTCTAAAATTTGTTATATTGATTAGAAGCCAGAGCTTATAAAAACTAGCTAAACTCGAGAGATAGACACAATTGCGACGAAAAAATGTATAACCAATTCAACTTGTTAAGGTAAGAAAGCATTATTTCCAATCTATTAATTATTCATCTATTACCTATTATGACACAATATTCCCTATAGTTCAACTTTTTACTTGTTTTTATATTACACGGACTAAAAAGTTTTCAACAGTTGATTGCATTTGTTTTAATAAGTTTTAACCTTTCTTGGTTAGATAAAAAAAGAACCATACAGTTTAGAATCTGTATGGTTTTTGCCCCACTTTTGTCCCATTTTTAAATCATGACATTGAAAATACCTAAAATCACTTATATTTCAATATTTTTAATTGCTCTCAATATGAAAGTCCTTTCCAAATCCCTGTAGGGGGCATCTAAATACAACAGGAAAAAGCCTTGATTTACAAGGCATTTTTGTGTAGTCTTAGCACTAAAAAACGATAGAAAAAACACCCCTTCTGAACTGCACCCCAAAAGTTAGACAGAAAAAACCTAACTTTTGTGGCGCAGTTCATTCGCGTCACATGAAGTTATTTAAGCATCTCCCTTTTTTTTATTACCATTTTCTGTTATAATAAATTGTACTTCTAAAATAGAAAGGTCTTAAGATGACAACTCTTATTAAACATAAACGTGTAGAATTTTCAGAACTTTTTTATGACCTAGTTTTTGTTTTTGCAATTTCAAAAGTAACTACTTTAATTGACCATCTTCATAACGGTATTTTGACTTGGAATTCTTTCCTTGATTTTTTCATTGCTACTTTGTTTCTCATCGATTCCTGGATGATTCAAACCGATTATACCAATCGCTATGGAAAGAACTCTTTATTTAACATAGTAATCATGTTTATCAAAATGGGAATTTTACTCTTTATAGCCAATATGATTGGACCTGATTGGCAACAATATTTTCATTATCTCTGTTGGGCTATTGGTACATTAACCCTTACCTTATTTTTTCAATATTTGGTTGAATTTTTTAGAAAATCAACCGATGATGCTAATCGGGAAAGTATCAAAGGTTTTCTATGGATAACAGGTCTAGGAAGTTTAGGAGTCTATCTAGCAGCTCTTCTTCCTATTTACCTTAGAGTCTATATCTTATTTGCTAGTATTCTGCTAACATTTATTATGCCAAGTATCTTGCTTAATAAAGATAAGCATTACCAGGTAAATCTCCCCCATTTAATCGAGCGCATCTCCCTTCTTGTCATTATTACGTTTGGAGAGATGATTACGGAGCTAGCTAACTTCTTTACAATCGAGAATTTCTCGATTTATTCGGTTCTTTATTTCATTATTATGATTTCTCTGTTCTTGTTTTATTTTGGTCAATTCGACCATGCTATTGATGAAAAATCTAATCAAAAGGGACTATTTCTAATTTACAGTCACTATCCTATTTTCATTGGACTTATGATGATGACTGTATCGATGGGTTTTCTTCAGAATCCTGAAGCTAATCGTCTCTTTGCAACCAGCTTCTTTTATATCGGAATTGGCCTCTTCCAAGCTGCTGTCCTAGCAAATGGGCCCTATAACAAACACTATCTTCGCTATTCGAAAAGTTACTACTGTGTCCAAGCGACACTCTATCTGGCTGCCTTGATTCTCTCTTTAATCTTTGCTTCTAATCCTATAATAGTAGTGAGTATAACAACCATTTTAGCTCTAGCTATAGCCATTCATTTTATTTATTTTTATATGACACAGAATAAAAAATATTCCAAATCTAACTGGGGATTATTTTAATGAGTTTATAACATTAAAAAGCTTTGGGAACCAAGGCTTTTTTTTCATTAATTTGTTTTTCTATTTTATCCTCCAATTTGATCTCGCACTGACATTTGTTTATAACAAAACTATATATCTAGAATAGCATAAACATTAGGTATTATAGATTTTCAAACCAAATACGAGTCATTCGTTTTTGCCCCACTTTTGCCACGTTTTTAAAGCCTGACATTGAAAACACCTAGAAGTATTTCCCTAAAATCAGCTATATTTCAACACTTTTGTTTATTTTCAATATGAAAAGTTCTTACAAATCCATGTAGGGGGCATCTACATACAACAGGAAAAGCCTTGGAATCAAGGTTTTTTTCGTATCTTCTACAAAAAAAGCAAGAGTTTTAGAGGACTATGACTCTAGATGTACATTTTACTTAAATGACTGAAGGTCTTTTCTTAATAAAAACACCCCAAAAATTAGATTTTTTCTGTCTAACTTTTGAGGTACAGTTCAAAACGCGAAATAGCATTTTTTATTTTAGGTTACTAATCTAATCGAATAAACATCATGGCATTTAACAAAGATATGAGTGAGACCGTGTTTATATTATTTGAATAGATCAGTCTCTTATTTTCAATCGGAGGAATAATAAAATTAGAAATGATGATATCATAAGGCGATTCTTCTAAAGATTCCTTTGATAATTCTAATTCAGTCCAAACTTCAAGTTCAAAATTGTTGCTGCAATAATAAGAAAGTGTCTCTGCAACGGATTTTGCATGATACTGATCAAAATTACTCATAACCAGAACCTTCAGCTTTGGCTGATTTTGTAGTAGATTAAGCACCAAATGTTTGGTATGAGTGATGAAGGTATAAGATAGATGATTTACCATCATTGAACTAGAACAAACTTCAAGAGTCTCTAAATAATGAGAAAGCTCTTTTTTTACATCTGAAACAAATTTAGGGAAAATATTTTGAAAATTCCTGATTGTATTCCCTTTTTGATCAAATAAAATAAACTCAGTGGACAACTCCTGACGATACAGATGTGCAGTATTATGCAGATGCCAAATCAGATTATCCTTATTCTCAATCTCAATCTGATACTTGACTGAAATCTGATCAATAAAATCACTCAATAGATGGTAAGATTTTTCAACATAGCTATCCTTTTTTACGCATTTCAAAAAGAGACTTTCATCTATGAAAAACATTTTTTGAAAGTAAGACACAAATAATTGGCAAACAACTTCTTCATCTAAAGAGATATTGTATTCTAATTCAAAATTCTTAGCAACACCTTCTATTCCTTCTACCTGCATTAAAAAATCCAAACTTTGATCGTTAAAAGAGTCTTTCTCTACTTCCATGAAATGACCAAACTTTATTCTATATAGGTTCGTAACTAGGAGCAACTTTAGCATTCTATGAGTTGACAAATTCATTGGAAAGCTTGTTTCCTTATAAACCAATTCTAACAATTGAGATAGGGGCTCTGATGAAAAATTTTCAAATGGCCATTCTAGGAAATAATATTTTTCTGAAAAATATTGTGCAAAAAAGTAACGAATGTCTCTCTCATTTCCAATGATTTGAACAGGGGTCAGACTGATTTCAAATTGAAATTGCCTTTTAATCACTTTATTGATTTGGCTAATAATACGATAGAGCGAAGATGAACTGATATAGAATTCTTTACAAATACTTTCAGCTTGACAACCTTCATTAAAGAAGATAAATTCTAAAATCGAAAAATGAGTTGAATGCTTAAAGAAATGATGGTAAACCATTTCAATATCACTATCATCGGTATTAATAATGCGTATACCATTAGTCGAAGAATGAAAAATCAAGTCAGGAAAAGCAGATTTAACATGGGATAGATCATCTTTGACTGCATGTTCTGTACAATTTAATAACTCTGCTAGTTCAGAACGATGAAACCATCGTTTATGTTCAAATAATAATTCTAATTGCCTATGACTTTTTAGATAATAAATCTCTCATGAATGTCTTTCTCTTTTTATAAATTATCGGATTAAACCTCTTGCAATTATACCACAATGAATAGGTATAGCATGCTATAACGACTTTTCCTAAAATCTTTTATTTCGTATAATAACACTACAGAAACAATATATAAACAATTTTCTTATTTTACCGTCTATTGAGGGCGTGAATACAGAATCAAATTCAAGTCGAAAGATTATATTTTTAATTTTAAAAATTATATAATAACCAAAATAATTGATTTTTTTATATTAAAATTATATAATAAGCAAAATAATTGATTATTTTATATTAAAAT